>SCVR01000252.1 GCA_004296805.1 Dehalococcoidia bacterium | reverse complement strand
GATCCCCGCAGGCGCCGAGGTCACGGTGCCCAGGCCGGTCCCCTGCCGCGTCACGGTCAGCGTGTAGGTGACCGTCGTGAACGTCGCAGTCACTGTCTTCGCCGCGTCGATCGTCACGACACAGCTGCCGGTGCCCGTGCAGGCGCCAGACCACCCGGTGAACGTCGAGGTGGCGTCAGGCGTTGCCGTCAGCGTCACGACGGTGCCCGAGTCGAACGTCGCAGAGCAGGCCGCCCCGCAGAAGATCCCCCCAGGCGTGCTCGTGACCGTGCCCGCGCCGACGCGGGCCACGGTCAGCGGGTACACCCGCTTCGTGAACGTCGCAGTCACCGACTTCGCCGCGTCCATCGTGACGACACAGCTGCCGGTGCCGGTGCAGGCGCCAGACCACCCGGTGAACGTCGACGTCGCGTCGGGGGTCGCCGTGAGCGTGACGACCGCGCCGGAGTCGAAGGTCGCCGTGCAGCTGGAGCCGCAGTCGATGCCCGCGGGCGTCGAGGTCACGGTGCCCAGGCCGGTGCCCTGCCGCGCCACGGTCAGCGCGTAAGTCAGTGAGCTGATCGTAGTGGTCACCGCAGCCTGGTTGTTCGCGGCGTTAGTGTCGGTGACGTTTCCGAAGAACGTGATGCTTGCGTTGCTTGGGATGGCGCCGGGGGCGATCGCGCGGACGTGGATTCCGAGCACGATGTTGGCCCCCGGAGCGACGCTCGCGACCTGGCAGGTGGCGACACCGCCCGCGAGCGAACCGTCATGGGTGCAGCCGGCAGGAGAGTTAATGAACTGCACAGTGCTCGGGAGAGCGTCATTGACCGTGACTCCCGACGCAGTGGCCGGACCCGAGTTGGAGAGGGTCAGGACGTAATCGAACTCCGCGGCCATGTTCGCGGTCGCCGGGCCGGTCTGCGTGATCGAGAGATCGGCGACTGCAGGCGAGTCGTCGAGCACGAGGAGCGTCTTGGCGGTCGTGCCTACGTAGACCCGGCTGTTGGTGGGGTCGGTGCCGGGGAACATGAGGTTGCTGCCCAGGTCTACGGCGGCGCTCACGGTGTTCGTGGTCGCATCAATTACGGTCAGCGTGGGTGAAGAAGAGTTCGTGACATATAGGCGCTTCTGATTGGCGTTCAGCGCAAGGCCATGTGCGTCCGTACTCCCGACCGGGACCGTCGCCACCGTGGTGAGCGTGCTCGCGTCAAGGACGCGAATACCAGGGCCATTCGTTACCCAGAGTCGATTGGCGCTCGCGTCGGCCACGATCTGCCGCGGCCCTCCTGGAACGATCGCGCTGGAAAGGACGGTGTTCGTGGTGGTATCGATGATGAAGATCTTGTTCAGGCCGGCCGCGGTCACGAACAGGCGGTTTGTTGTCGGCATGATCGCCAGGTAGAGGTTTGTGATCCCCGCTCCCGTTCCGGGCACCGGGATGTTCGTGACGAGCGAGTTCACATCGCCCGCGGTGTTGATGACACTGATGGTCCCGCTGTTTGTGTTCGCGATGTATGCGCGGTTGGCACCGGGGTGTGTTACGACGCTCTCGGGGTAGGCTCCTGAGGGCATCGCACCAATGACCGCATTAGTCGCTCCGTTGATCGCCGCTGCGCCACCGGCGCCAGTGTGGGTGACGTACACGCGGTTCGTCAGGTCGTTCGTGGTCACGAAGATGGGGCCCGTGGAGGCGTCAGGTTGAGCGATGCTTGTGAGCAGGCTCATCCCATCGATCACGGCGACCTTGTGGGTGGCTGAGTTGAAGCCGTCCCCGGTAGCAACATAGACGCGGTGCGTCACCTGGTTGACGCCCATGAAGCGCGGTTCGCCGGGGAGCGAGATCGTGGCAAGGACGGTCGGTGCGCCGGCGGCGTACGCAACCGAACCGGACGCGAGCAAGCCGAGGCACAGCGTTGCTGCCACCGCCACTAGGAGGAAGTTGGCGCGCTTCATCGGAGGAACTCCGGCTGGCGAGCAGAACTAGGTGCTGGTGCCCGCCGGGGCGCATTCTGTTCGCTCGGGCGATCTATTTCAAGGGGCGGATCGACCCGTCTTCAGGTAGTCACGCGCGTCCGGTTGCGGATTGGATGGAGCGGGCTGGCGAGAAGGTGGGAAGCTCGGTCTGCGTCGGCTCGAAGGGCGGCAATGTCCGCTCGCGGAGTTGTTCACTCGCCACGAGTCGCCCGGGGCGGTTCGTGCGGAGCAGCCGAGGCCTCGGGCTGAGCGTCGGGCGGTGCTGGAAGCGTCGAGCGAAAAGCGATCAAGAGTTGCGGAGGGCCTCTGATTGCTGAGGCGCCTCAGTCTCTCGCTACCACTGAACGAACATCGGCATCACCGTTCCGAGGCGACCAAATCGTGACGGTGCCGTTCGAGTTGTTGGTGCCCCTTGGCCGATAGGCAGGTTCGCAATGCTGGTGGACGCGGAACGTCCACCAGGTGTCCCGGGAGAGCCGTACCAATTAGTCGGTACTTCTGCATAACTTCCGACGTTTTGGTATCATCGCGGCATGGACTCGACGAAGCAACAGATCCTTGACCTCGTGCGCCAGCGGGGCGTTGCGCGTCCGCGTGACCTCGTGGCTGCCGGGCTTCCGCGTCATTACCTCCGGCGCCTGACCGAGGCCGGCCTGGTGGAGCGCGTTGGGCGAGGGCTTTACTCGCTACCGGGCGATGAACCCACTGAGCACCGTACGCTCGCCGAAGTAGCTGCCCGGGTGCCCCACGGGATCATTGTGCTGCTCTCGGCACTACAGCTCTACGGGCTGACTTCGCAGATGCCTCACCGTGTCTGGGTGGCGATCGGCCCGAAGGACCGCGCGCCGGCAACAGAACTACCTCTTCGCATCGTGCGATTCTCGGGAGCGGCTCTCACCCAGGGGATCGAGGAACAGGTCATCGACGGAGTGACGGTCCGTGTGACTTCGCCTGCGAAGACGATCGCAGACTGCTTCAAGTACCGGAACAAGATCGGACTGGACGTAGCCATCGAGGCGCTCCGGCTGTGCATCGAGTCGCGTCGATGCAGCCGCTCAGAACTCTGGCAGTACGCGACGATCGATCGTGTGGCGAACGTAATGCGTCCGTACCTGGAGTCGGTCGCGTGACGACCGGCCCTCGTGACCTAGCCGCTTCGATCCGTCAGCTCCTGCTCAACCACGCCCGCGCAGAGAAGATCGACTTCAACTACGTCCTTCGCCGCTACGCGAATGAACGCTTCCTCTACCGGCTATCCCGGTCAGGATGGCAGGAACAACTGATCCTCAAGGGGGCGAATGTCTTCTTGGTCTGGTCACGGCACGGTTTTCGGCAGTCGCGGGACATTGACCTGCTGGGGCGAGGCCTTTCTGTGGAGGACGTTGAACGCTGCATCCGTGAGGTGATCGCCGTCGACGTCGAGCCGGATGGCCTGGCGCTGCTTCCGGACACGATTCGGCTGGAGGAGATCCGCGAGGAGACCGAGTACGGCGGCACCCGTGTCCGCTTCGATGCGACGCTTGCGGGGGCCCGTATTCCGATCCAGATTGACGTCGCATTCGGCGACCCCGTTTTCCCTGCGCCCGAGCTCGAACCATTTCCCACGATCCTGGCCGACTCGCCCGCGCCGACGGTGCTCACCTATCCGCGTGAGACGGTCGTGGCCGAGAAATACGAAGCGATCGTCCGGCTGGGTGAAGCCAACACTCGGCTGAAGGACTTCTTCGACCTGTGGGTTCTCCAGGGCCAATTCGAGTTCACGGGATCGCTTGCCGAGGCGATCGCGCAGACGTTCTCGATCCGAGGAACGGCAATTCCGGACGAGATGCCGTTCGCGCTACCCGAGACGTTCGTGAGTGGCATCGGCGCTGAGCGCTGGGGCGCGTTCCTCAACCGCACCGACCTCGAAGCCGCACCCTTCCCCGAGGTGATGAACCTGCTCACACGCTTCATCGGCGTGCCGGCCGACGCCGCCCGGCACCGGGCGCCTCTCGCGGCACGATGGCGGCCGCAGACCGGGTGGGCTCAAGAGTGAACGCACCTTAATGAGTCGGGCGCGGCGGGTTCGGCACCGTTCAGCCCTCGCCGTCATGGAGTTCAAGCCCATCTCGTAGACTCCGGTCGGGGTCGGAGGGGAAATGGCGACTGCTTATCACGCCCGCTACTTCGCGCATGAACTAACTCGGCGGCGACCGACGGACAGCGCCGACCGCCTGTCCATGTCCCTGTTCGATGCCGCCGTCGACCTGAATCCCCACCAGATTGATGCCGCGCTGTTCGCGCTGCGCTCGCCCCTGAGTAAAGGGGTCCTTCTCGCGGATGAAGTCGGCCTCGGCAAGACGATCGAGGCAGGTCTTGTCCTCTGCCAGCTCTGGGCAGAACGGCGGCGCCGGCTACTCGTGATTTGTCCGGCGTCGATCCGGAAGCAGTGGAGCCTCGAGCTTCAGGAGAAGTTCAACCTTCCGGCCGTCGTGCTTGACCGCGCTGCACACCGAGCCACCCGTCGGCAAGGCAACCCCGCGCCTTTCGAGACGGACGCGATTGTCATCGTCTCGATGAACTTCGCGAGCGCGATGCAGGAAGAAGTGCGGGCGACGGCTTGGGACCTTGTGATAATCGACGAAGCACACAAGCTCCGAAACGCCTATCGCCCCAGCAATCGGATGGGTCAGCGGCTCCGGTGGGCGCTGGAGGATCGGCGGAAGGTACTCCTCACTGCCACTCCGCTCCAGAACACGCTTCTAGAACTGTACGGGCTCTCCACACTCATCGACGACCATATCTTCGGTGATCGAACATCCTTCCAGGCGCAGTTCGGTGGTCAGAGCGGCGACCAGGTAGAGTTGCGCCGTCGCCTCGCAGGGTTCACCAAGCGAACACTCCGCAATCAGGTTCTGGAGTACGTTCGCTACACCCAGCGACGCGCGCTCACACCATGTTCGCAGTCTTTCACAAAGCGACGGGGCAACTCGTCTCGATTGGCTCGTGGATTCAAGGGCCGGAGCATTGCGTCTGCGGCCACGTTGAACACGTCGCAGGCGAAGAAGAGATCGGCGACGAGTCGAAGAGGATGCGTCCTCTCGGATGCCCGGTGGACGGCTGCTGGCACAACTACTCCGTGCCGACGAAGGGGATCGAGATACGCCGGGCCTCACGTCCGGGGCTGACCGATGACGTCGCCACGACGGAGCGCGGTGTCCCGACCGGCCCCGTCGTCTGGGCGGACGTCGATGGTGAAGCAGACGCCCCATTCGTCTCCGACCCGCTCGCGGACGATCTGGACTACGTCGAGTTCGAGGGACCGCTCCCCGACGTGTGGGCGTGGGACGTGGAGCGTCGCCGGATCGTCGTGGATGTTCCGCAGCGTGCCCGTCAACTGGCGCGGCAGCTAGCCGAGATTGATGCCGTGCTGAAGCGTCTCGACGACGAAGATGCAGGCCTCCGCGCGGCCGGAGCCGGTCAATCAACGCTCGCGGCGGTCACCGAAGAGCGAGCCCGCGTCACGGCCGCTCGCAACGACATCAGCGCGTCCCTCTCATCGCTGGCGTAACGAAGGGCGCTCAGGTGAACAACGCGTGCCCACCAATGAGGTCGGGCGCAGGCCAGAGGCGTAACACGTGACCACGCTCGTCCCGCCCTACAGCGCCGGCGTGTACGGCCTCGCGCTGTACGCGGGTTCACCCGCGATGGCGGTGGCGATCACGTCGCCCGCTGCTGGCGCGACAGTGGAGACTCCCGGCTTCACGGTGACCTGGCAACGGACGTACCTCGCGGGGTCGGGCGCGCAGAACGACTTCCGCCTGCGCATCTACGACACCGACCAGGTGACCGTGCTGTACGACAGCGGCACCACCGCGTCCGCGTCGGAAGCCTGCGCCGTCCCGGAGGACTGGCCCGCCGTGGAAGGCGAGAGCCTGTACCTCCGCGTCAACGTCACGGACGAGCACGGCTACACCGGCGACAGCGGCCTGCACCTGTTCGAGACCGCGTGGACGACGCCTCCACCCATCACGGGCCTCACCGTCACTCCCGACGCGACCGGGCTCCCGCACCTGCGCCTCGACTGGACAGCGGCAGACGCCACGGGGTTCACGTTCCAGGAACTGCGCGTCTACCGGCGGATGCAGGCGCACACTGACGAGTTCGACCGCGCGCTGCCCGCTGGGCTGTGGGTGCGGATCGCGCGCCCGACGGACGCGGCGGCGGTGCTCTACCGCGACTACACGGCGGGCGCGGGCATCAGCTACGAGTACGCAGTCACGCAGCGCGGCACGAGCGGCGGCGTCACCGTAGAGTCGCCGAAGCAGGTTCCTCCCGTCTCCGGCACCGTGGCCTGGACGGGCACGTTCCTCCACGACCCCGCCGAGGCCGCGATCTTCACCGCCGTCCGCGCGCGCCAGGCCGATGTGGGGCAGGGGCAGCAGCAGGCCACGATCCGCGCACGCGGGCGGCGCGAGGACACCGTGTTCGTCGGCGAGGGCTTCTCGCGCTCCTTCGACCTCGCCCTCGTCTCAGCGCAGATTCACGATCGCGCTCCATACCAGCGATTGCGCACGATGCTCGACCGCCAGTTCGCGGGGGCGACCTACTGCCTCCGCATCGCTACGTCGGGCGAGGT
This sequence comes from Dehalococcoidia bacterium, assembly GCA_004296805.1. Lineage (GTDB taxonomy): Bacteria > Chloroflexota > Dehalococcoidia > UBA2979 > UBA2979 > SURF-43. Next base: position 6,876 of record SCVR01000252.1, on the reverse strand, counting down.
GGTGTTCGGGCGGCTCGCTCCCATCGGGCGCACCGATCGCACGGTGCTCACCACACCGGCCATGCGGTTTGTCGAAACCGCGTACCGAGAGGCTGTCTAGGTGGTCTCGGCGACGATCATCGCGGAGGGACTGTCAGGGCTGCACGGCCCCGTGCCAACGCGGTTCAGCTGGCAGCGCCGCTCACTCACCTACCAGTTTCGCGACTCGCTGAGCGAGGCAGGCGCCGTCCTCGCCTCGACCGCGCCTGGCCTCGCGCTCGACAACGATCGCGCCGTGCTGCGCTCGATCCGCGGGATCGAGCTCCTGGAGTCCGCCCTCGACGCTCTCCCCGGCGGCCCGTTCGACCCGACCGCCGACCACATCGCGGTGGTCGAGCAGCGATACATCCTCGGCGCCTGGCGCGACTTCCCGCTCGGGCTCTACCGGCTCGAAGTCGGCGACACCCGCTACGGCCGCGACGGCGAGCCGGTCGTCGAGTGCGACGCCGCCGACCTCGCCACGGTCCTCACCGAGAGCGGGCCGTCGGCGACCCACACCGTGGGGGCAGGGACGGGGTACCGGGCCGCGGCGATGGCCGTGTTCACGCTGCTCGGCCTTGCCCACGACCTGAGCGCCGTCACCGCCGCGCTGCCGACCACGCAGAGCTGGCCGCCCTACCCCGAGACCACATGGTGGCAGGTGCTGCACGACCTCGCCGACGGCATCAACTACCGCACGCCGTGGCCGGACACGCAGGGCCGTTTCGTGTGGCGGGCGCAGGAGGTCGACCCGTCGCAAGCGGTGGAAGCGGTCACCTACATCGACGAGGACGAGCCACGCCTGATCGACGGCGACACGCCCTACCGCCGCCGCCAGCGCGCCGGGACACTCGGCAACCGTGCCGTGGTGCTGATCGACGACCCGCTCCATCCGGATTTCCCCACACGCGTGGTGCGAGAGAACGCCGACCCTGAGTCGCCGGTCTCGACGGCACACCGCCCCGAACGCCAGTTCGAGGTGCGCTGGGACAGCCGTCCGGTTTCGACCCGCACGGTCCTGGACGGCGGCACGGCTGCGGACATCGCCGCAACGCTGTTACGGCGGGAGGCGGCGCGGTACCGCACGGCCACGCTCACCACCCTGCCCGACCCCCGTCGCGAGGCCCACGAGTACTACCGGCTGCGCGTGACACACCCGGACGGCTCGGCCGTCGAGGACGGGACGCTCTGGCGGGTCGCCCGCTGGTCGCGTGACCTCATCCCCGGCGGCCGTCACACGCACGAGGTGGAGCATGTCACAGCGGTCGCGGTTGTCGAGCCAGAGGCAGGCTGATGCCGGGTGAGAACTCACGGGTGAATGCGCGGGAGGATGCGCGCCGGATGCTCGGCGAGCGCGTGTTCCTCGCGACCGTCACCGCGTCGAGCGGAGGACTGATCGCCATCCAGAGGCAGGGCCAGGCTGAGCCGGATGCGCAGTTCTACCCGGCTGCCGCTGGACTGGCCGCAGCGGTGTCGGCGGGCGACCTCGTGATGTGCCTGGTGGTCGGCGGACGCGTGGTGGTGGCGTTTGAGGTCGTGACGAGCTGAGCGCGAAAGCAAGTGCTCTGGCGGATGGCGCTGGTCGGTGGCAAGGCGTCCCCGCTCTGCAGCGGCGAGCCTGCCGTCTACACGCGGATTGGGAAATGGGCTGGGACGTGACGTTCGCGCAGGACAAGCTCAGAGAGAGGCTTCGGTGGACGTGCACATCGCGGCGGCCACTGTGCGGCTCACGGGGAGTGAGATCGAAACCATCGGCTTCACGCTCGGGCTGCGCCGGAAGGACTCGGAGATCCGGTATCTGGCAGACGCGATCACACGACTGCAGCAGAGCGCCAACGCTTAATTCTCCCGGCGAATGGGATGCGCTTGGGCTAGGAAACGAAAGCCGCAGCGAGCTGACTGGAGAGGTATGTGAACGCCTCGGTCGCGGCGGCGTCAAAGCGGCGACGTGCCACGCATGCGAGCACCGATGGATTCGCAACTGTCTCCGTCGCATCGAGCACGAGATCTAAGAGCGGGCCCTCATCGTCGCTGATTTCAATGAGTCCGATGTACCTGGAGAACACCAGTCCATGTCCTAACGTGAACACGCCGTCATCGGTTAGGTCGAACTGGAAAGCCCTCGCGCGGTACGAACTGGCCATGTCGTAGCGGCAGTCAAGGTTCACAGGGCTGCCTAGAAGGACGCCTACCGCGTTGGCGAGCGGGATTCCGAGAGAACGCATCCGGGCCACAGTCAGTCGAATTTTCGCTGGGGCTGGAACTACGATGGCTCGAACGAGAAGGTGCTCCTCCTCGTCCTTGCTGCCGGGCCACCGGATGCGGAGGGCGGTTCTCGTCGTACCGTTCTCGGTGAAGGGATAGATGTCGGCAGCTGCGTACGGTCCAAGCCTGTCGTCATGGATGTAGAGCCCCTCCAGGGCGGTCGCCCCATCCCGATAGGCGAGAGCCGCATTCGTCTGCGGTTTCACCGGACCCAATTTCGCGCCAACGGCGCAGACTGCATGGCCTTGCCGATCGGTGAGCGTCTCGGCTGCGAGGACGGGTGCGAACCCCGAGCGCATGTAGCCGAGAAGCTGCGCGCGATCTCGCTCTGGAGACGTGGCGGGGATCACAATTGGGGCTAATCCAGCTGCCCGAATCGCCTCACACATCTGGTTGACGGTCAGTCCTTCGGAAGGAAGTGACCGTCCGCCAGGAAGATAGTAACGGGACGCTGCTTCCGTGATCTGCGCCGGCGTCATGACTGCAAGCCCCTCGAGAGGAGCGACCCGATGGACAGCCGACCACAGAGCGATCGTGGCGCAAGCGCTCACGCCCTGATCCTGCTGCTGGAATGCGAGGCCTCGAACATGGAGGTCGAGGCCTCCGATGTGCGCTGCGTAGTCACGGATTCCTTCGAACTCCCGGTGGCGACCCTCGCTCGCATCGGGCCCGAAGGTTGCTACCACGGTGCGTCCAATAGGAGATCCAGGGAGTGGGCGGATAACGGAGAAGCCGAGGTAGGCGTCCTGTAGCCACATCCGCGCGCTCTCGCCGTTGCCGTTGTTGGCACGGACTAGAAGCGCACGCCATGCTGCATCGTCAAACGATTCCTTGAAGAAGTGCATGCGTTGGCAGTACGGCGGATATGCGCGCAGGCTCCGCGCATAGAAGATGGCCATGTCTTCAACATAGTCGCGGTCGACGTAGTGGCCCTCGATCAGGAGTGTCTTGCACCCGATCTGCTCGAGGTAGGTGCTCAAGTAGGTGAGCTGGATCGGGGGCCAGACATCCTCGATCATCCCGGGAGGAGCCGGGAACAGACGGCTGATCTCATCAGCCGATCCGACCGGCAAGACCGCCACGCTCTGTGGCGGGTAATTATGGCCCCGAGGTTCAAGGGTCAAGCGTGGAGCCGGAGATTCAAGAGGTCAGAACTGACGGACTCGGTTTCGAGTTCACGCTTGACCAGATCCTTCACGGTTTGGCGCGAGGCTTCGAGGATTTTAGCAACGCGCCTTTCGGCGTCCTGAGCGGCGGGTAGCTCACGGGCGCCTCGCTCAGAGTCTTCCTCGCGGGCGTTTGACATCATGCTCCCTCCAGCGCGGCTGACGGCTTGGGGCACTCTATGTCCCCTGATCGTCACGAAGCAACGCGGCGGTCACTCGCTTCACCGCGTCGAGCGTCTCGATAGACGCACGAGACGCGCGCAGGAAGAGCGGATCCACCTTCGTGCTCGCTTCGTCGAGGGTGCGCCCCAGCAGCTCGTCGACTGAGACTTCCAGCGCGTCGGCGAGCTTCACGAGTGAGTCAAGCGACGGCACTCGCTGTCCTGTCTCGAAATGGGAAATCGAGGCCGACGCCATCTTGGCGCGCTGACCCAGCTCGCCCTGGGTCAGCCCACGTCGTTCCCTGATCGTGCGGAGCTGAAGCTTCAGCCCCTCCGAGCTGCTAGTTGGCATTGACACCTCACTACGAGATGGTACGATTTGTGTGTACCGAGTCGTATTATCCTATACCGATGAGTATAGACCGCCCGAAAGGATATTCGCAATGGTGAATCGTCGCTCAGAGCCGCACGAACTGCACATCTTTGTGAATCGACGCAAGTTCGAGGAGGGAGACGGCGTGCGCCCCGAAATGACGGGGGGGCAGATTGCCGCCCTCGTCAACGTCCCAGCAGAGAACGCCATCGTCCGAATCGAGTCCGGTCCCAACCAAGGCGAAGTGGGCGTCGACACCGTAGTCACCGTCGTCAACGCGATGCACTTCTTGGTTACGAGGCGCGTAGTCGAAGGGGGCTAGCGTGAACGGGGAGAGAATCGAGCGCGAGCTCGCCAGGCTCCGGGAGGGCGGGCAGAACGCGGATCTTGTGCTCGACGGACGCTGGTACGTGATCTATCGCGCCGTCCCCACCGCGGGGTCCCAATTCTCCCTCCCGGTGGAGACTGATGTGATCGTCCCCGTTCCTGAAGGCTACCCAGCCGCGATGATCGACCTGGCAGGCCTTCCGAAAGACTCTCCGTTCCTACCGAGAGTCAAAGGGGGACAGAACAACCAGGGGCAGCACTCGGTGAACGGCGTCGAATGGCAACTGGCAAGCTACCATCCTCACAACGGGGGTGGCGGCCCACCGTGGGATTCCGCGAAGTTCGGCTTCGACACGTACCTCGATCACCTCATCGCCTGGCTGGATCGCCTTGCATGACGGAGAACGCCCTGATTCGCCTTGCTAATCCAGAACTCGATCGGCTGTTGGCGATCGCGTTCTCCCGCTATCCGCACCTCGAGTCCGGTCTGTTTGTCCGGTTCGGATGGCGACAGACCGCGAGCGACCTCGTGCTTACCCTTGCGGCGATCGAACCTCCGGGCGATGGCGATCTGGATCTGTCGCTGCCGAATGTCGCGTTCACCGAGTCGTTCGTACTCCGAACCGCCTTGCTTGCTGAACGCGACCCCCTCGCCGTCGGCGTAGTGCACTCTCACCCCGAAGGAGGCCTCCCGCTTCCCAGCCGGATCGACGATGACATGGATTCGTACCTCTCCGACTACTTTGAGGGATTCGCTCCGGGACGCCCTTACGTAAGCCTGATCGTCTCACTCGTTCACGGCCAACCCCTCATGTCGGCTCGAGTCAAATTTGAGGGTCAGTGGATTGACGCTTCTAGGTTCCTCGCGGTCGAGCGTTCAATCAGGACCCCGCGGCATTTCCTCACAAGTGGCTCCAAGTCCCCAACCGATAGGGTGGCCCGCTTGCGTGCCGCGTTTGGGGACGAAGCGGTACAACGGCTGCGCGAGTCCACAGTTGCGGTAGTGGGAGCCGGCGGCACAGGTTCGGCTGTGATTGAGGTGCTTGCTCGGGCGGGAGTCGGCAAGATCGTGATGGTCGATCCCGATCAGCTCGAACACTCGAATCTTGAACGTGTCCACGGGGCTCGGCCCGAGCACGCGACTTCGAACGAATTCAAGGTGAGCGTAGCTCGCGAACACGTGCTCGCGATCGATCCGACGGTTGAAGTCATCTCTTGCGTAGGGCGGCTACCTCAGCCCGAGGTTTTGGATCTGCTGCTGCTTGCAGACGTCGTGATCGGCTGTACGGATCAGCAATACAGTCGGCTAGCCCTCAGTGATCTCGCAGTTCGGTACCTGGTACCCGCGATTGATTGCGGAGTGCTCATGGAAGGCGAAGCGGGCCGAGTAACCGGCCAGATCATTCAGCTCGTGCGCTTCTTGCCATCAGATCCGTGTGCCTCGTGCAGGCAGATGACGAGCCCGGTGCGTTTGGCGCAGGAGATGATGAGCGCAGACGAACGTGAGATCCGTCAGGCCGCAGCCGCGGACGCTGCAGTTGCGGGGGCCGATGGCGGGCAGTATTGGTCGCATGAACCCCAACTGAACACGGTCGGGTATCTGACTACCGTGGCCGGAGCTCTTGCGGCAGGGCAGGCAATTGGATGGCTCACAGGAAGGTCGGCTCCAAGGCTGTCCAGACTACAGATGAACCTGAGCGAGCCGTTTTTCGATGTCACGGAGCCGGCTGACGAGCCGAGATCATCGTGCGCTTGTCGTCAGATACGGGGATGGGCCGACCAGGGTGCCGCCGACGCCTTGATTTCTCCTGCGACGCACTGGCCTGGGGCTGTCGTCATCTAATGACCATTGGCGAGTCATCCCCGCGGTCGCCCGCGCCCCCACCGCTTGTCCGAGCTGACATGAACCCCTTGCGAGGCTTTCGCTGGGCACGGTAATGATGACCGCACCGGTCGAAAGGGGAAATCAGCATGCCCGTCCGATGCGTCATTTACTCGCGGGTGTCCACAGATGCCCAAGAGCGGGACGGGACGTCCCTCGACACGCAGGAGCGCGGCTGCGTCGAGCTGGCGGCGAGCCGCGGTTGGTCGGTCGTTCGATGCATCCGCGACGCCGCGAGCGGCTTCCATCTTGAGCGAGAGGGCGTCGAGACACTGCGCGGAATGCTCCGGCGGGGCGAGGTGGACGTGGTCATCGCCTACGCCGTCGACCGGCTGTCCAGGAACCAGAACCATATCGGCGTGCTAATCGACGAGGTCGAGCAGGCGGGCGCGCGGCTGGAGTTCGCGACGGAGCGGTTCGAGGACACCGCCGTGGGGCGCTTCATCCTCGCGGCGCGCGCGTTCATCGCCGAGGTGGAGCGGGAGAAGATCGTGGAGCGCACGACACGCGGCAAGGCGGAGCGGGCGCGGAGTGGGCGGCTACCGCAGGGCACCGGGCGCGGCATCTTCGGCTACCACTACGACCAGGAGTCCGGAACACGCTCCATCGAGGCCGGGCAGTCGCGCGTCGTAGTCCGGCTGTTCGAGGACTTCGTCGCTGGACGGAGTTGTAACCGGCTCGCCA
>SCVR01000251.1 GCA_004296805.1 Dehalococcoidia bacterium | reverse complement strand
GCTCTTCCGATCTGGCAGCTCGACGAGCCGCCGGCGACCGCACGCGGTGGCGGCACGCCGTGGACCGGCGGCGCGACAACAGCCTCAGGTCATGAGCTCGACATCGTCGGCGCACGCTTCAAGAAGATCAGCAGCGTCGTGCGCAGCGACGAGGCGATGGTGACCGGCTCCGAGGAGGACATGCTGGCCGTGCAGGTCGAGCTCGCCGCGATCGGCGTGGTCCGCTCCCTGAGCGAGGCGATCTTCTCTTCGCTGCCCGCCAGCGACGATACGTCCGAGATCGCTGGCCTGCCCTACTTCCTCGGTGCCGGCAGCCCACAGGATGTCAGATACGATGCAGGCAGGGGCATCATGGGCGGTCTCGCCGAAGTCCTCGCGCGCTGTCATCCCAGCGATGGCGATTTCGGAGCGGAAGCGGACGTGATCGTGGCCTCGGGACGCACGGTCTGGCGTCTCTGCCACGAACTCGAGACGCGAGGCCTTGTACCCGACTTCCGCTTCTCGGCGCTCACCGGAAAGCGGCAGCTGCATTTTCGTGGCGTACCCATCCTCGGCGGCCGGGTTGCGGAGCCGGCTGGCGCCAACACCACCGAGGCGTGGGCGCTCAAGATCGGCGGCCCCAGCGCCGTCCGGATGCTGCACGTGGGCGGAGAGCCAGAGGAATTCGGCATCCGCAAGGAACCGGCGACGACGATGGCTACAATCGACGTTAACGGCGAGGCCACATCCGCGACGCGCGGCATAGAGGTGTTCGGCGTCTACTCTCTGCTCGTGCCGGAACCCGAATCGGTCGCCAGGCTTCGCGGCATTCCCGCAGGTGACCCGTTCTCGCAGCCCTGAGGCGGCCGTGGCGGACCCCGAGTTTCCCATCACCGACGGACCGCTCTCGACACGCGAGTTGCACATCGAGATCGCGCGGCTGGCTGCCATCCTCGACGATCTTCCACCCGACGATCCGTCGGCGCCATCGCTGCGCGAGAAGATCGTCGCGCTCGATCGGGAGCGGACACGCCGACGGCGAGAGAGCCTCGAGGAAGCAGTGGCACTGGGCGGATCGCGCAAGGGTGAGCCGGTGCCCGACCTGCCCTACGGCGAACGGACCGGCCCCAAAGGCGAGTTCATCCTCTACCGCCCGACGCTTGCGGAACTGGCTCGCGCCGCAGCGGAGGCGCCGCAGCGGCCCGAGGATCCTGACGGGTTCGTCCCCCTGCCCTTTGAGTCGGAACCATGGCCTGAAGAGTGGGACTCCGAAAATACCGCGGAGCTTCTGGACGAGGATCCCGCATTCGACGATGCCTCGCCCCGCTGGGTGGTCGACATCAGCGACGACGCAGACGAGGAAGAGGAAGAAGGGTTCGGCGAGGAAGAGCAGCAGCAGGAAGAAGAAGAGGACGAAGAACCCGGCGCGGGTTGGGAGATCGACGAGGATGATCCCGCGCTCGAGCGGCGGCGCCAGACCCGGCACCTCGTCCTGAGGCGTCTCAACCGCGAACACGGGCGCATCTTCGTGCCGCCGGAGGGCGATCTCGCCGATAACGATGTCTTCGAGAAGGAGATGGAAAAGGCGGGCTGGACCCGATCGCCCGACGGCGATTGGACGGAGACACCTCCGCCGCCCCCGCCAGCGCCGACGAACCGACCGCGCAACTGGGGCCAGGTCGACACGCCCACGAAGCTGCTTGAGGCGCTCAAGGCCGTCATCACCGGCGGCAAGCTCGACGACAGGATTCTCGTGCACCTGTCGGAGCTGATCGAGCCCGAGAACCTGAAGACGATGCTCAAGATGATCGCCTTCTTCGCCTTCCTGCAGGCCATGGGTCTGCCCGTGTGGGCGGTCGCGGCAGTCGGCTTCGGAATGCTGATCCTGATGTTCGGCGCCGACTTCATCGCGCTGGGCGGGGCACTCCTCGCCGTGACGAACGCGCGCACCCAGGCCGAGTTCGACAAGGCGGTCGACGATCTGACCGACGCCTTCGCCAAGCTCGGCGTCGACTTCTTCACCACGCTGATCACGATGGGCTTCTCGCGCTACATCGCCGGCCGACGCCCCCCGACGACCGCGCTCGCACGGCGTACGCCTCCGCGTCCGATACGAGAGCCCCGCGTGCCCATCAAGGCCACGATCGACGGCAAGCCGGTCCAGGCTTGGCTGGAGTTCGGTCCGCGCGGGCGTCCCCCACCTTCCGCGCCGTCACGGATCACACCGCCTTCACGCCAACTTCCCGGGCCACGACCGACGTCCGCGGCGTCCGTACCGAGCGGCATCAACCAGCCGCGGCGATGGAGCGGCCCGCTGCCCGCGCGCCCCGGCAGCACGCCTCCTACCCGGCCGCTTCCGCTACCTCGCCTTCGGCCCCGGCCAGCGGGTAGGCCGGGACCTCGCCTGCTCGGGATGCATCCGCCGGGCGAGCCGATCTATTTCCTTCCGAGAGGCGGCCGATGGGTGCGCGGCGTGCGCATGTCGCGCGCCACGAAGCGCGTTGCGCGGAACCTCTACCGAGCCATTTTCGGCGAAGCGATCCCCAGAGGCTTCCAACTCCGCCACGTGATCGCCAAGCGGCTGCTCGC
>SCVR01000250.1 GCA_004296805.1 Dehalococcoidia bacterium | reverse complement strand
GAACACGAAGTTAGCGGGGTTGAGCGCGTTGAAGAACGCGGGCTGCTGCAGGTTGGGCAGGGACGCCTGCAGCGGCTCCCACAGCGGCCGCCCGCCTCGACTCTCGGGTCGGGCCATGCAGCCCCAGACGATCTCCTGATACGGGAACCGGTTGCGGGCCTGTGTGCCGTCACAGCGCCAGGCGGGATGCGGGAAAGCACCGAAGATCGGGTCGGCGGGGTGGTTGCTGATCGAGGCCCCGGGCCCGGTGAACCCGTTGTACGCCCACACCGCGAAGTACCAGTTCTCGACGATCTGAGGGTCGGACTGCGTATCTGTCCCTGCGATCGGGCGTTGCTCCGGTGCGCTGTTCCACTTCTCAGCCAGGATCTGCGCCCCCCGCGCAATGTTGTATGCGAAGTGTGTCGCAATGCTTGCCTGGCGGCTGCTGGCCCTGTTGTCGGGCCCCAGAGGGACCGTCATGCCGGTCGTCACCTGCATGACTCCATGGCCACAGTCGAATGAGACGAGGCCGTCCCCCACGCTCTCAAAGCGGACGCTGGGCTGTGCCATCGTCATGTTCGACTCGACCCAGGCGATCGCCTTCAGCAACGTCGCTGGGATGAACGGAGCTGCGTCCACTCGCGCCCCTCGGACACCCCGCTCGATCGGCGGGAGTGCGAAGAAGGGGTCGTTGGGGAGGAGTGCGTTGATCGAGGCGGCGTCCATGCCCTGGAGATAGAGCGTCCGCGTTTGCTCGGCCTCGTACACATACGGCCGACGGGGGTCGAAAGCACACGCTTCAGCCGGGGTGCCGGAACGGCCGAAGGCAGCTGTCAGGCCCGCAATGGCCACGAGGCCCGCCATCGCGAGGAGCGCGAACCTTCGTCGATCAGGCACGGGTGATCCACCCGATAAAGATCACGTCGCCGGGTGCTGCAATCGGGTAACGCTCGCCGTCCGGGCCGAGGAGGACCGTGCGCTCATTCCCAGGGTTGCTCGCGGTATCTCCGTCGAACGAGCGGATCGCCAGGTATGTCCCGCCCCCGCTCCATGACAGCGGGACATCGAACCCTCGGTCCGGGGCTCGCAACGTCCGCGGCCTCGCGTCGTCGATGAGCGTGATGGCGCCTGCCCCGGTCCGCGCGTCCTGCCCGACCGTGAGCCCGCCGTCGGGTGTCCAGGCCGGGTTGAAGTGGTCCGCGGCCTCGGGTGTTTCCGCCACGGAGCGCGGCTTGCCATCCGGCAGGCTCACCACGTGAGTGCGGTAGACCACACGCTCGCCGCGCACCTCGGGAGCGAGGTACGCGAGCGACTTCCCGTCAGGCGCGATCTGCCAGCCGCGTGCGAGGTGGTCGGAGGCATGCACGATTACCTGTACCGAGCCTTCGCGGACGCGTGCGAGGTCCGTCCCCTTCGTCGAGAGCCGCGCGATGATCAGATCCCCGTCAGCGTCCTCACCCACCGGGAAGATCCCGAACGCGGTCTCCTCTGAGTAGGTTGCCCGACGCGTGCCCGTCCCGGGGTCGAGGCGGACGATCTCCTGCTTCTGCCCCGTGCTCCGCCGATAGAGGATGCTGCCGTCGCGGTTCAAGACGGGCTGAATCAGGAGGTCGGCATCAGAGGCAAGCCGGCTCCGCTGCCCGGTCTTGAGGTCGATCGTCCACACCTCGGCCGGCGTGTCACGTCCGCCGCCTTCGCTTGGTGCGAGGAGGAAGACCGCACGGGAGTCACGTGTCACCGCGGCGGGGTTGAGGCCCCATCCCGGAGCGTGTTCCAGCGTCGCCAACAGCGTCCGCTTCGTTGGGTCATCCGCCGGGGCGCTGTACACCCGGTCCGCGAGTTCACCGAACTCCGCGAACACCGCGAGCGGGACGCCTTCGGCAGGCTCGTCGCGGCTGAACAGCGGGAGCAAACGGAGCGTGCCGAACGCAAGCGCGATCAGAGCGACCACGGCGAAGCCGGCAACAGCACGACGAGATGGTCGGCGGGGTTTCAGCATTCAGTTGCGACCGCGGCCCCGAAGGGTGACGCCACCCGGCCCCCGCCAGGTCCCGGCGACGCGGCGCGGCTGGCCTTCGCCCTTTCCGTCAGGCGCGTCGCGCGGATCCCGCGCGAGTGCTGCACGACACATTCACGATACGGAGCCCTCTTCGAGGGTGTCAACGAAACAACGAGTCCCGGCAGACTTGTGGGGGCTCACATCATCGAGGCACCTCGCGTATTCGGGCACTATCCTCGATCCGTGATCCTCCAACTGCTGCCAGTCCTCTTTGACGCGCCCCTCGCGTTCCTGATCCTCGTGAGTGCGTTCGCGACTTCGATGATGAGCGGTCTCATCTTCCACGAGTTTTGTCACGCCTTTGTCGCAGATCGCCTGGGTGACATGACGCCGAGGCGCCTGGGGCGCCTGACGCTCAACCCACGGGCTCACTATGACCCCATCGGCACCACACTGATCTTCATCTTCGGTTTCGGCTGGGCGAAACCGGTGCCCGTCCAACCACGCTCGGCCTCGCAGATGGCAGTCATCGCCCTCGCCGGACCGCTCTCGAACTTCGTGATCGCCGGTGTGGCGGCGCTGCCGTTGAAATTGGGACTGATCCCCTTCTGGCACCCCTTCGTGGGCGGTGCGGAGGTCCGCTTCTTTGCAGCCCAGTGGGCGAGCAGCCCGAGCGACCTCGCTGGCCTCTTTCTCGGCACGGTCGTGCTACTCAACGTGCTGCTTGGGACGTTCAACCTGATCCCGATCCCCCCGTTGGACGGCTCGCGTCTGCTCGACCTTGTCCTGCCACCGAAGTTGGCGTTCGAGTGGCAGCGATGGGGCCCCGGTTGCCTGATGCTCCTCGTGCTGTCACCGTTCATCACCGGGGGGCGCTTCAGCATGCTGACGCTCACCGGCCCGTTCGTCGACCTCCTATTGCGCCTCTTCCTGGGCGGCGCGACGACCATCCGGTTCTCCTAGCGAGGCATCGATGGTCTCCGTGCGTCACCTCCTCACCCGCGCCCGATACCGCACCCAGCAGTACGCCAAGGGCATTCGCCCCCACCTGAGTCCCGAGGAGGCCGCCAAAGCTCGGGCGATGCTGACTCCGCCGGAACTCGCCCTGTTCCTGGCGATGCAACGGCGCGATCAGCGGCACTCGTTGGATCTGTTCCACGCCCTGGTCGCTGAACACGCCCCGCAGACATCCCTTGTCGCTGCCCTGCTGCACGATGTCGGCAAGGGCGAGTTGCACGACTGGCAGCGCATCGTCTTCGTCCTGATCGAGGCGGTTCGACCGGGCCTCGGCCGTGCGCTGGAAGCCGAGGGCGGGGCAGGATGGCGTGACGCTCTCTGGCGGTTGCGCCACCACGCTCGCATCGGGGCGGAGCGCCTCGCCGGGCTCGGGACACAGGCCAGGGTGATCGAGCTGGTCGCAGGACACACCTCGGTCCCGCCCGCTGACGATCCCGAGGCGGCTCGGTTTGTCGAGTGGGACAGCCGGACGTAGGCAGGGTCAGGCTCTGGCAAGTGCCGGTGTTACGATGCGAACACCACCTGAGAGCGGAGTTTGCATGACGCGCGTCGCCATCCTCGGCACCGGCCTCATTGGCACCTCCATCGCGCTCGCGCTGCGCGAGCGCGGGAAGTCTGATGTCGAGATTGTGGGCCACGACAAGTACGTGGACGTGGCGCGCAAGGCGCAACAGCGGGGGGCCCTCCATCAGGTTGCGCACACGGCTGCCGAGGCTGTCCGGGGCTCCGATCTGGTCATCCTCGCAGTGCCGCCGCTGGCCATCGAGAAGCTAATGGCGGAGATCGCATCCGCTCTCGGGCCGGACACTGTCGTCACGGACACCGGCTCCACGAAGGCCGAAGTGCTCCGCTGGGCCGCGTCGCTCCTCCCCTATCCCGAGCACTTCGTGGGCGGTCACCCGATGGCGGGCAAGACCACCTTCGGGCCCGACGCTGCGGAGCCAGGCCTCTTCGATGGCGCTCGGTACGTCATCGTCCCGGCGGTGAACTCCTCGGAGCGTGCGGTCACCACCGTCGTGAACCTCGCAGAGACCGTCGGTGCCAAGCCGATGTATATGGACGCGGCCGAACACGACTCCTACGCCGCGGCGATCTCCCACATGCCGATGATGGCCGCAGTCGCGCTGTTCTCGATGGAGCGTGCTTCCGAGGCGTGGCCGGAGCTGTCGGCCATGGCCGCGGGCGGCTTCAGGGACATGACGCGCCTGTCCGGGACAGACCCTGCCATGGCCTTCGATATCGCGGTCACCAACCGCCAGAACATCTCGCACTGGCTGGAGCGCTTCGCTTCGACTCTCCTCGACCTGCGCGACCGCATCAACGATGTCGACAACGAGGGTGACCTCTACAAACTGCTGGCCGCGACAGAGTTCGAGCACACGGGCTTCCGCAATGGGATCGTTGGGCGCGAGGAGAAGGTGGGTGCGGACCTCAGCGAGGTTGGCGCCTTCTCGTTCTCTGACTTCCTGGCGGGCGGCTGGGTCAGCGAGAAGCTGCGTGAGGTTACGAAGGACTCCGAGTCCCGTCTGAAGGCGCTGGAAGAGCACGACCGCAATCGGCGGAACGTCTAGCCACGCGCGATGTCCGATCAGTCTGCACCGCTCGTCATCGTGCTCACCGGCCCCTCGGGCGTGGGCAAGGACTCCGTCTTCGACCGCATGATCGAGCGAGGCGTGCCCGTGGCGCGCCCGGCAACGATGACCACGCGCGCACCTCGACCGGGAGAGGAAGAAGGCGTCCACCACTACTTCGTGACCCGTGAGGAGTTCCGGCAGAATGTCGCCGCGCGACAACTGCTCGAGCACGCCGAGGTTTACGGGAACTCATATGGCGTGCCGCGGAAGTCGGTCCGGACGGCCCTCGACACCGGACGCGATGTTGTCATCCGGGTCGACATTCAGGGCGCGAAGACACTGCACGGCCTGCTGCCCGGGGCGTTCTTCATCTGCCTCACGGCGGACGGCATCGATGACCTGCGCGCCCGCCTGCTTCGTCGCAGTACCGAGTCCGCGGAGGACATCGAAGGTCGCATCTCGATCGCGAAAGCGGAGATCGAGGAGGCGCGCGAGTTCTGCACGATGGTCGTCAACCGCGAGGGCCGCCTGGACGACACTGTGGACGAGATCTTGCGGCTGATGGACACCGAGCGTGTCCGTCCCGGACGCCGCACCATCACCCTCTAGGGCGGCTTCGTTGACACCCTCGCAGAGGCTGACATAACCTCAGGCCCTGTCCTTTCGCGTTGAGATGACGTCGAACGGGAGTAGTACACCGCACAGCGGAGCCCAGAGAGCCGGGGCAGGTGGAAGCCGGCGCTCGCAGCCGCGGTGGAATGGACCCGGGAGTCCCGACCCGATACCTCGATCCGTCGAGGAGGTAGGCGTCGGCGGTGTGGGCGCCGTTAGCCAGGCCCAGGGCATCGCCCGCCGCACCTTGTCGGGGTGTGCGCGAGGCCGTGTCTGGATGAGCCTCTCGCCTGCGGGCGTGGGGATATGTGGGTGGCACCGCGAGGACCATCGCCCCACGGCGGTGGTCCTCTTTGTTGTCTGGCCCCCGTGTTTCACGGAGGCCGCAGGAGGTCGAGTGGACAAGGTTCAGGCAGCGGTTGGGCGGATCACCCTCGGCGGTGCCGGGGCGTGGTGGTGCTCGCGCTCCTGGCGAGGGCTGCGCGGCGCGCGCCCCTGCACCCACTCCTGACCAGCGGCCCCGGAGGCCATCGATGACCTACACACCTTCTCTGGCT
Source organism: Dehalococcoidia bacterium (assembly GCA_004296805.1). GTDB lineage: Bacteria > Chloroflexota > Dehalococcoidia > UBA2979 > UBA2979 > SURF-43. Next base: position 14,194 of record SCVR01000250.1, on the reverse strand, counting down.
GACGTCCGGCGCATGACCGGACAGGGCACCATCGTCCCCATCTACCGCGAGGTGCGTGCTGACCTCGAGACGCCGGTGTCCGCCTACCTCAAGGTGGCACGCGGCGGCTACTCGTTCCTGCTCGAGTCTGCCGAGGGCGGCGAGCGGATGGGGCGCTACTCGTTCATCGGGACGGAGCCATACCGCGTCTTCGCCGGTGAGCACGCGGACGGTGACCCGCTAGAGGTGGTGCGCACTGAACTCGAACGCTCGAGGGCCGTGCCCGTCCCGTCGCTCCCCCGCTTCCACGGCGGCGCCGTCGGCTACCTCGCCTATGAGGCCGTGGCCCACTTCGAGCCGCGCGTGCCGGTGCCCGAGGTCGACACGCTGGGAGTCCCCGAATCGTGGTTGATGTTCATTGATTCCCTGCTGGTGTTCGACCACCTCAAGCACACCATCAAGGTCGTGGCGCACGTCCGCCTCGACGGCGACATCGACACGTCTTACCGCTCTGCGCAACGACGGATCGACGAACTCGTCGAGCGCCTCGGGCGGCCGCTCGGGGCACTGCCCTACGTGTCGCATGCCGGCGCGAGCGGACGCGACGTGACGAGCAACTGGGAGAAGCAGGACTTCCTGGACGCCGTCGGGACGTGCAAGGACTACATCCGCGCGGGCGATGTCATCCAGGTGGTGCTCTCACAGCGGTTCACTCGGGAGACGGGCGCCCACCCATTCGAGGTCTATCGAAGCCTGAGGACGATCAACCCGTCGCCTTACCTCTTCTACCTGCAGTTCGGAGAGACCTACCTCGTCGGTTCGTCCCCTGAACTGCTCGTGAACATCGAGGATGGCCTCGTCGAGGTGCACCCGATCGCGGGCACGCGCCCGCGCGGCGCGACGCCCCTCGAGGACGAGCGCCTCGGCGAGGAACTGTCACACGACCCGAAGGAGATCGCTGAGCACGTGATGCTCCTCGATCTGGGGCGGAACGACGTCGGGCGGGTGTCCGAACCGGGCAGCGTGAAGGTGACGCAGCAACTCGATCTCGAGTACTACTCCCATGTCATGCACCTGGTGAGCCATGTCACCGGGCGCCTCAGCCCTTCGATGTCGGCCTACGACGCCCTGCGCGCGGCCTATCCGGCCGGTACCGTGTCCGGGGCGCCGAAGATCCGCGCGATGGAGATCATCGCGGACCTCGAACCCGACCGCCGAGGTCCCTACGCCGGCGGTGTCGGCTTCTTCGACCTGTCGGGCAACATCGAGACCTGCATCACGATCCGGACGCTGGTGATGAAGGACGGAAAGGCGCACGTGCAGGCAGGCGCCGGCATCGTGCACGACTCCGACCCCGAGAAGGAGTTCGAGGAGTGCCGCCACAAGGCCCGTGCGCTACTCGCGGCGATCGACGACGCCGAGCGCGGTGAAGGCGGCGGCCCGGCTGGAAGCCTGGGGTACGAGTAATGGCGAACTCAGGCCCCCTCCTGCTCTCCGGCGCCATGATGGTGCGCGACGACGGCCTCGTCCTCCTCGTCCAGCACCCCGCGGCCAGTCCCTTCGCCGGCAAGTGGTCGATGCCGCTGACCGGAGTGCCCGACCACGAGACCGCCGAGGACGCCCTGGAGCGGATGTTGCGCGGCGCGCTGCATGTCGAGCCGGGGGCGTACGACTTCCTCGACACCATCTACGTGAATGCGCTGAACGGTTCTGAGCGGTTCATCGTCAACGCGTTCACCTGCATCGACTGGAACGGCGAGCCGCGGTTCGGCGCTGAGGCGTTCGCGGACGCCGCCTGGGTGTCACCGGGTGCACCAGGCAACCTCGACCTCCTCACCGAGGTGCGCGAATGGCTGAAGACCGCGTACGAGGACGAGACGGGCGCGCTCATCCCGCGGGAATACGACCGGGAGACGCTGCTTGCTGATCTCGCGAGTGCGCGAGGCGACGTCATCGCCGCGTTCGACGCCGTGCCCGCGCACCTGCGAACCCGGGCAGACACCTCCGGCTGGTCGCCCATCGATGTCTTCGCGCACGTCGCTGATGTCGAGGCGTACTACCGCAGTGAGATCCGCCGCTGTCTCTCCGGCGCTGGCCAGCGTTGGCGCCTGTTCAACGAGGCCCAGTGGGACGACACCTACCGCCTGCGTCCGGCCGAGGACGAGCGCGTGTTGCGCGAGCGATTCTCCGCTGTCTCGGGTGAGACTCGCGCGTACCTCGGTGCGCTCGGGGCGGAGATGCTCGCGGTCTATCTCGACCATCCCGAGCGAGGGGTGGTCCAGGTGGGCGACCGCATCGAGAAGATCGCGGAACACCACCGCGACCATGCCAACCAGATCCGCCAGATGACGCAGGCCCTCGCGGCTGCGCCCGGCGCCTAGGAGACCACCGTGCTGCTGCTCATCGATAACTACGACTCGTTCACCTACAACCTCTACCAGTACCTCGCGGAACTCGGCGAGCAGGTCGAAGTCCACCGCAACGACCAGATCACCGTCGAGGATTGCCTCGCGATGGCGCCCGACCACGTGGTGATCTCGCCGGGGCCGTGCTCGCCCAAGGAGGCCGGTATCTCGGTCGACCTCATCCACGCGTTCGAGGGCAAAGCGCCGCTGCTCGGTGTCTGTCTCGGCCACCAGTGCATCGGGGAGGCCTACGGCGGCGTCATCACCTCGGCCGGCGAGATCATGCACGGCAAAACCAGCATGATCAGCCACGACGGGAAGGGCGTATTCGAGGGGCTCCCGAGCCCGTTCGAGGCGATTCGGTATCATTCGCTCGCGATCGCGCCCGACACCGTCCCGGACGTCCTCGAGGTCAGCGCGCGCTCGGAGAGCGGCGTGATCATGGGTGTCCGCCACCGCACCTTCCCCATCGAGGGTGTCCAGTTTCACCCGGAGTCGATCATGACTCAGCACGGCCACGCGATGCTGCGCAACTTCCTCAAGATGGGCCGGGAGGTGCGCGCGTGATCAAGCAGGCCCTGGCCGCACTCGTCGATGAACGCCGCAGCCTCACGGAGGCCGAGGCGCGCGAGGCGATGCGCGAGATCATGCGTGCGGGCAACCCGGACGCCGAAGGCGAACGGGCCACCGAGGCGCAGTTCGGCGCTTTCGTGACCGCACTCCGCCTGAAGGGTGAGACCGTCGACGAGATCACCGGCATGGCCCAGGCGATGCGTGAGGCCTCGCGCCACGTCGTGGTCGACGTGAAGCCGCTGCTCGATACCTGTGGCACGGGTGGATCGAACAAGAAGGTCTTCAACGCCTCGACGGCGGCCGCATTCGTGGCTGCGGCGGCAGGCGCGAAGGTTGCGAAGCACGGGAACCGCGCGATGACCTCGCAATCCGGCTCCGCAGACCTGCTGGAGGCACTGGGGGCCGTGGTCACACTGGGGCCGGAGGAGGTGGCGGAGTGCATCCGTCGCACCGGCGTCGGGTTCATGTTTGCCCAGACCTTCCACCCGGCGATGAAGTTTGCCGGGCCGCTGCGGCCGCAGCTGGGATTTCGGACGGTGTTCAACATCCTCGGGCCGCTCACGAACCCGGCGGGGGCGACGTGCCACGTGATGGGCGTCCCGAACCCGGCGCTCGGCGAGACGCTGGCCCATGTCCTGCTGCGGCTCGGTATGCGTCATGCCCTCGTCGTCAGTGGCGATGACGGACTGGACGACATCACCGTGACCGGACCCACCACGGTCTTCGAGGTGCGCGGCAACGCTGTGACGAAGAGCATCATCACCCCGTTCGACCTTGGGCTGACCCAGCACAAGCCGGAGGCGATCGAGGGTGGGACGCCGCAGCAGAACGCTGAACTCCTGCGTGATGTCCTCGCCGGTGACGGGTCGCTCGCACTCCGTGACCTCATCTGCGCGCAGGCGGGGGCCGGGCTGTACGTGGCCGGCCTCGCTGCTTCGATCCGTCAGGGCGTGGAGCAGGCGATTGCGGCCATCGACGAAGGCGACGCCGCCGCACGAGTGGGCGCGTTCGTCGAGGCGACGCGCCGCCTCGCGAAGTAGCGAGACCGCTGTGGACGCGCGCGAGACGGGCACCATCCTCGACCGGATCGTCGCGGATCGTCGTGTCCGTCTGGCTGAGGATCGCGCACGCCGCCCGGAGGCCTCGCTTCGTGACCTCGTCGCGATGGCGCCACCGGCTGTCGACTTCGCTGCACGGTTGCGAGAGGGCCGGCGTGCCACTCCCCCTGGCGCCCGCTTGCGCCTCATCGGCGAAGTGAAGCGCGCGAGCCCGAGCAAAGGTGTCTTCGACGCCGACCTCGATGCCGCGAAGCAGGCGCTGGCCTACGCGGCGGCCGGGGCTGCGGGCATCTCCGTCCTCACCGAGCCTGACCACTTCAAGGGGAGTCTCGCGGACCTCGAGGCAGTGCGTGCCGCATTCGGCGCCGACCCCGACCGCCCTGCGATCCTCCGTAAGGACTTCATCTTTGACCCTTACCAGGTCATCGAGGCCCGTGCGGCAGGGGCGGACGCGCTGTTGCTGATCGTGATGATGCTGGAGCCCGCCACGCTCGCCTCGCTGCTGGCGCTCACACATGACCTTGGTATGGAAGCCCTGGTCGAGGTCCACGATGAGATCGAGATGCGGGCAGCCATCGAGGCCGGCGGGCGTGTCCTCGGCGTCAACAATCGCGACCTGCGGACGTTCCACGAAGACCTCGGGACGACCGAGCGGGTGGCGGCCCTGGCACCTCCGAGTGTCACGCTGGTTGCAGAGAGCGCCATCAAGCACGCTTCGGACGCCCGCCGGATGGCCGCCTGCGGCGCGCACGCTCTGCTCGTCGGGGAGGCACTGGTGACGACCGGCGACATCGCAGCGAAGGCGCGAGAACTGATGCTGGTGGGTGAAGCCGAGGTGCACGCATGACTTACGTGAAGATCTGCGGTAACCGCACCCCTGACGACGTCCTCGTGGCGGCCGAGGCCGGGGCCGACTTCGTGGGCATCACCTTTGCCGAATCGAGCCGCCGCGTGGACGTGGATGACGCACAGGCGATGGTGCGTGCGCTCGGCGGCCCGTTATCGCAGCAAGAGATCTTCGCGCCGCCGCCCTCGCTCGTGCACGGCCGTGAGGAACTCGTGCCCTGGTTCCGGCACGGCGCGCAGGTGCTCACGGCCTACCTCGGCATGAAGCGCCCGCTGACTGTCGGAATTTTCGCGGACCAACCGATCGAGGAGGTCAACGAACTCGCCGAGGAGGCAGGCGTCGACCTGGTTCAACTGTCCGGTGACGAGACCTGGGAGGACTGCCTGCGCGTGGCGAAGCAGGTCATCCAGGTCTGTCATGTCGGGCCAGTCGATACTCCGGCCGACCCATTCGAGGTCGTCCAGCCCGGCTTCGCCATCGCCCTGATGCTCGACTCAGCCCACGGTCCGTACCGGGGCGGCAGTGGGCAGACATTCGACTGGGACGTGGCCGCCAGGGTAGCGGCGCGTATCCCGATGTTCCTCGCCGGTGGCCTGAACCCGGAGAACGTCGCGGAGGCGATCACTCGGGTGCGACCGTGGGCTGTGGATGTCGCCAGCGGCACTGAGACCAACGGCCGCAAGGACTACGCAAAGGTGCGCGCGTTCGTGCAGGCTGTGCGCGCCGCCGACGCTGGAGGTATTCGATGACGACCCACACGCCCGAGGCCACCGTGCCGGACGAGTTCGGCCACTTCGGGGAGTTCGGCGGCCAGTACGTCCCGGAGACGCTGATGCCCGCGCTCGCGGAACTCGAGGTTGCCTACCACGACGCCCTCCACGACCAGTCGTTCATCGATGAACTGAACGGCCTGCTCCGCGACTACGTCGGCCGTCCCTCGCCGCTCACCCACACGGCACGTCTGTCTGCGCACGTGGGTGCGAAGGTGTACCTGAAGCGCGAGGATCTGAACCACACCGGCGCGCACAAGATCAACGCCGTCATCGCGCAGGGGCTACTTGCCCGCAAGATGGGCAAACGTCGGATCATCGCGGAGACCGGGGCGGGGCAGCACGGCGTGGCGACAGCTACGGTCTGCGCACTCTTCGGCCTCGACTGCATTGTGTACATGGGCGAAGAGGACATCCGCCGACAGTCCCTGAACGTCTTCAAGATGAAGGTGCTGGGTGCGGAGGTCCGTCCGGTCTCCTCGGGCTCGCGCACCCTCAAGGACGCCACCAACGAGGCGATCCGGGACTGGGTCACGAACGTCCGGGACACCTACTACATCATCGGCTCGGTGGTCGGCCCGCACCCGTACCCAGCGATGGTGCGCGACTTCCAGTCCGTCATCGGCCGCGAGGCGCGCGAGCAGATCCTAGAGAAGGAAGGGCGGCTCCCCACCATCGCCGTCGCCTGCGTCGGCGGCGGCTCGAACGCGATGGGGCTCTTCCACGCCTTCCGCGATGACCCGGTCCGGCTGATCGGCGTCGAGGCGGCCGGAGAAGGCCTCGACAAGCGTCACGCCGCGACGCTGGGCAAGGGCCGGCCGGGCGTGCTGCACGGCGCGCGCTCGTTCCTGTTGCAGGACGCCAACGGCCAGGTGCAGGAGGCCCACTCGATCTCCGCGGGCCTCGACTACCCCGGGGTCGGCCCGGAGCACGCCTATCTGAAGATCAGTGAGCGCGCCGAGTACCGCTCCGTCACTGACGATGAGGCGCTCGAGGCCTTGCAGATGCTCTCCCGGCTCGAAGGGATCATCCCGGCGCTCGAAAGCAGCCATGCCGTGGCCCAGGTCATCAAGATGAAGGGGACGTTCAAGCCGGACGACCTCGTGATCATCAACCTGTCGGGTCGCGGAGATAAAGACATGAACACCGTCGCGGCCGCGCTTGGCGTGACCGTCTAGCGCACGAGCGGCGGCAGTCCCCACGCGCCCGGCTCGAACTCGCCGAGGTGCGTGAGCACGAGGTGCGCCCCGGCCACGAGCGCTTCGTGTCCCGGCTCGGGCAGTGCCACCACGGACATCCCTGCGGCAAGTGCCGCCTCGACACCCAGAGGGGCGTCCTCAAAGACGAGGCACGCCCCCGGGGCAGCGCCGAGGCGGCGCGCAGCCTCCAGAAAGATGTCTGGAGCGGGCTTGCCGTGCTCGACATCTTCCGAAGTCACGATCGTGTCGAACGAGGCGAACCACTCTGGCTGGGCCGCGCGTTTCGCTTCGAGCGAGTGCCGCATCGAGGATGTCGCAACCGCCTGAGGGACGCGGTGCGCGCGCAGGTGCGAGGTCAGTTCGAAGGCGCCCCGCGTGGGCTGTGCGGTCCGGAAGAGCGTTACCAGTCGCGCGTCCCGCTCGGCCGCGAACGCCTCAGGTGACATCGGTATACCCGTCGTTTCGACGAGCACCCGGGCGGCGACTGGTGTGGGCCGCCCGATCATCGCCGCCCGTAGTTCGGTGGTGAGCGCGGCCCCGTACCGATCGAGGATCTCCTGCGTGGCGAGGCGGTAGAGCGGCTCCGTATCGAGGATCGTGCCGTCGAGGTCGTAGATGACGTGGGTGATCTGGCGCATCGGATGGAGCGTAACCCGAGAACCTCGCCAGCCGCCGGTGTAGCCTGAATAGACCACCGGCTTCGGAGGCCCCGTGACTCTCTCGTCCGCATCGCCCGTGCCCGCCTCAGCGCCAGTCTCGTGGCGGCTCCGTGATCTCGCCGCCGGCTTTGGGCTGGCGGCCTGCGGCTTCCTCGTGCTGATCGGGACGCTCGCGGGATCCGCGATCGCCTTCGACCTCGACCCCGAACGTGATCCGACGGGCGCCTTGATTGCCGCGCTGGTCACGTTCTGCTTCGAGGCTTGGCTGGGCGTGACGGTCTGGCTGCTGGCGCGGCGCCGGAGGATCTCAGGGGCAGGACTGGGCCTGGAGCATGCCCAGTCGTGGCGGCTCACCGTATACGCCGTCATGGCCTCTTACGCGGTACTTATCGGCTACACCGGCATCGTCTCCCTCATCGAGCGGGTTACCGGCGCCGACCTCGGGCTGCTCCAACAGGGAAATGGCATCCCCGACTCGCCCGCGAACACGAGCCTGGTCTGGTTGGTCCTCGGGATCAGCGTGGCCGCGGTCGCCCCGCTTGGAGAGGAGCTCTTCTTCCGGGCTTTCGTGTTCCGGGGGCTGGAGATCCGGTTCGGGTTCGTGGCGGCGGCGCTGGTCTCTGGTCTCGTGTTTGCCGCGTTCCACGGCAACCTCGGCGTCGCAATCCCGTTCTTCGGGATCGGCGTCATCTTCGCGTGGGCCTACCATGCGTCCGGGTCGCTCTGGACGACAGTGGCCGCACACGCCATCTTCAACACCGTCGCCTTCGTCGCCACGCTCGCAGGGGTAGCCTCGTGACTGACCGCATCGCCGAGATGTTTGCCCGCACTCGTGCTGAGCACCGGCCGGCGGTGATGCCGTTCCTGCCCGCCGGCTGGCCCGAACTCCACGACACCGTCCGCCTCGTGGAGGCGGCCATCGAGGGTGGCGCGGACGCCTTCGAGATCGGGATGCCGTTCTCGGATCCGCTGGGGGACGGCCCCGTAAACCAGGTGGCCTACGCCCAGGCGATCGCCAACGGCTGTACGACCGCGACCGTCTTCGAGGCGGTGCGGACGCTCCGCTCGCGGGGGGTTAGCGCCCCCTTACTCGTTATGGGATACTTCAACCCCGTTCTGGCCTACGGGTTGGAGCGGTTTGTGCGGGACGCGGCCGCGGCCGGCGTCGATGGTTTCATCATGGTCGACCTGCCTCCTCAGGAAGCAGGGGAACTCGAAGCCCTCGCGAACGCGGCTGGACTGCATATGGTGTACCTGCTGCCGCCCACGGCGACGCCGGATCGCATCCGGCTCATCGCGGATCATGGCAGCGGATTCATCTACTGCGTGGGCTTCGTCGGGATCACCGGCGAGCGCGCGGAGGTCTCGAGCGAACTACCCGGGCTCCTCGCCCGCGTGCGTGAGCAGACGGACCTGCCGCTTGCAGTAGGCTTCGGCATCTCCCAGCGCGAGCATGTGCGCGCGATCGGGGAGCTTGCCGATGGTGTAGTGATTGGCAGCGCCTTCGTCCGCTCCGTGGCGGAGGCGACCAGCGAGGAGCGGCCGAGCGTGGCTCGGCGGTTCCTGGAGGAGATTACCGGTCGTGTGTTGTAACGCCGGCACCTGGCACCGCGGGCAGCGCTCTGCAGCGCTCCGCGTCTCCGCGTCATATACGCGGAGCCAGGCGCCCCGTGCCGTTGCGACAACGGCCGGGTCGTTTGGCTCGTGACCGGGGCCGCCTCGCGCGGCTGGCTGCATCGAGTCCATTGACGGAGTCCACCCCATGATGCTTGTCCGAGGTATTCGCGGCGCCACGACCGTGCGTTCCAACTCGCGCGACGAAATCCTCGAGGCGACGAAGGAACTACTCAGCGAGATCGTCCGCCGCAATAACCTGGACCTGGACCACATCGCGTCGGTGGTGTTCACCACCACGGTCGACCTGAACGCGGAGTTCCCGGCGGTCGCCGCTCGCGAGATGGGCTGGACGTACATCGCGCTCGAGTGCGTGCACGTCATGAACGTTCCCGGTTCGCTCCCCCGCTGCATCCGCGTGCTCCTGCACGTGAACACCGAGCGGGCGGCGACCGACATCAAGCATGTGTATCTGCACGAGGCCAAGGCGTTGCGCCGGGACCTCGTGGACGCTTCGGAGGACTAACTGTGATCATCGTGATGAAGCCGGACCACACTCAGGAGCAGGCCGACGCCGTTGGTGAGCGGCTCGCCACCTTCGGCCTGAAGGCGCAGCCGATCCACGGCGCCACCCGCACGGTCATCGCCGCGCTCGGCCAGGTCCTCCAGGACCACCGGGACGAGATGTCGATGATGCAGGGCGTGGACGAGGTCATCCGCGTCTCGAAGCCATACAAGCTGTCGAGCCGCGAGACCCACCCCGCCGACACCGTCATCGAGGTCGGTTTCGGCGTGAAGATCGGCGGCGGCCGTCCGGTCTTCATGGCCGGCCCGTGCTCCATCGAAACCGAGGACCAGCTGTGGGCGTCTGCCAAGGGCGTCCGCGACGCTGGTGCACACGTCCTGCGCGGCGGTGCGTTCAAGCCACGCTCGTCCCCTTACGCCTTCCAGGGGCTCGGAGTCCCGGGCCTGAAGATGCTCCGCAAGGCTGGCGACGAACTCGGCATGCCCGTGATCACCGAGTGCCTGTCCGTCCGCGACATCGATGCCGTCGCGGAGTACGCGGACATCATCCAGATCGGCGCCCGCAACATGCAGAACTTCGTCCTGCTGGAGCAGGCCGGGAAGACCGGTAAGCCGGTCCTCCTGAAGCGCGGCATGGCCGGCACGATCGAGGAGTGGCTCCTCGCCTCCGAGTACATCCTGTCTCAGAACAACCCGAACGTGATGCTTTGTGAGCGCGGCATCCGCACGTTCGAGACCGCCACGCGAAACACGTTGGACCTCAACGCCATCGCGCTGGTGAAGCGGCTCTCGCACCTGCCGGTCATCTCGGACCCCTCGCACGGCACCGGGAAGTGGTACCTCGTCCGCCCGATGACGATGGCCTCCATCGCGGTCGGCGCTGACGGCCTCGAGATCGAGGTGCACCCGAACCCGGACCACGCGCTCTCTGACGGCGCCCAGTCGCTGACGCCCGCCAACTTCGCCGAGCTGGCGAATGAGGCACGCACGCTGGCGACCGCGATCGGCCGGCCATTCGCGGACGTCACCGCCCGCGCCGCGGCCCGCTAACCCTCGTGACGTCCGACCAGGACGCTGTTGCGCCGGTGTCCTCCCCTTCCGGGGAGGCGCCGGTGGCGGCGTCTTCGGAAGGTGTGGGTGTCGAGGGCGACGCCGACAGCGAGCCCGACTTCTCCCTGACCCTGCCAGCCTTTCAGGGCCCTCTCGACCTGCTACTCCACCTCATCGAGTCGAGCGAACTCGACATCACCGAGGTCTCACTGCTCCAGGTCACTGACCAGTACCTCCAATACCTCCGGTCACGTGAGCAGATCGACATCGGCGCGCTCGCCGACTTCATCGCTATCGGCGCACGGCTGCTCCTCCTGAAGTCGCGTGCGCTGCTGCCGCGTGACCCTGATGCCGTCGACGATGAAGAGGACGACCCGGCGGCGGACATCCGCGGGCTCGTCGAGGCGCTACGTGATTACCGTCGCTTTAAGCAGGCTGCCGAGTTCCTGCGCTCTCGCGATGGCGGTCACGGCACCTACCGCCGCGAGGTCGCGCCGCCGAAGGTCGTGCTCCCGACTGGCCTCGACACCGTCACCCTCGCCTCGCTGGTGGAGACGATCCGCGACGTCATCGCGCGCTTGCCGGAAGAAGAACCGGCGGGTGAGGTCGAGCGGGAACCGGTGCGTCTGCGTGACCGCATCACCCGACTGGCAGATGTGCTGGACCGCGACGGGCGCACCTCGTTCCGCCGCCTGATCGAGGAGGCCACCTCCCGCACGATGGTCATCGTCGACTTCATGGCCGTGCTCGAACTGATCAAGCAGCGTTACCTCACCGCCCAGCAGTCGGCGGCGTTCGGGGACATCGAGCTGGTGCGCCTGACCGGGGCCACCCGGGATGCGGTGGCCACGGACGAGGCTTCTGAGGACTTCACCGGTGCCTAGCGCGCGACACTCGAGGGCTGCCTGATGCTGCTGGTCCGCGAGGAGCTCCGCCGCACCGTCACCCCCGGTGACCATGCCCTCTCAATCGGCGTGTTCGACGGGGTGCATGGTGGGCATCAGGCGCTCGTGAAGCGGATGCTGGACGAGGCGCGCTCCCGTGGCCTGACCGGCGGCGTCGTGACGTTCCACCCCCACCCCCGCACGGTCATCCGGCCCGATCAGCCCTTCGAGTACCTCGAGTCGCTGGAACACCGGGTCGAGCTCCTGCGGGCGTGCGGCGTCGACTTCGTCTCGGTGCTGCAGTTCACCTCGGAGCTGCAGCAGGTGAGTGCAGAGGACTTCTGTCGCTTGCTGGTGGAGGAAGCCCGCGTCCGGCTCATCGTCGTGGGCGCTGACTTCCGTCTCGGCCGGGGCGGCGAGGGCACGGTGGGACGTCTGGCTGAGATCGGCCGTGAGCAAGGGTTCGAGGTCCTCCCGGTGGGACTCCTCGACCACGGGGAGGGGAGCGCTCCGATCTCGTCCACGCGGATCCGCCACGCGCTCGCGGGCGGCGAGATGGAGGACGTGCAGGCGCTCCTCGGACGCCCGTTCTCGCTCCGCGGCCCCGTGCTCCACGGCGACGAACGCGGGCGCACGATCGGCTTCCCGACCCTCAACGTCGGCGTCAGCGCAGACCGCGCCCTGCCGCCCAATGGCGTCTACGTCACGCTTGCTTATCTGCCGGCTGGCATCTTCAACGCCGTCACGAACATCGGCACGCGCCCGACGTTTGAGGGCACCTCGCGCCGTGTCGAGACCCACGTGTTCGACTTCGAAGGCGACCTGTACGGCCAGGTCGTCACGATCGAATTGCTCCACCGCCTCCGTGCGGAGCAGAAGTTCGACGGCATCGATGCACTGGTGGCGCAGATCAGGGTCGACGCCGCCGCAGCCCGGGAGTGGCTCGCATGACCCGTCAGATGGCACCCGTCGAAGAACAACTGCGTGTGTTCATGGCCGGCACCGACTTTGGCGACGACGCCACACGGCGGACCATGGAGCGTGACCTGCGCGCCCGCCTGGAGGAAGACCGCCCCCTCCGGGTCTACTGTGGGTTCGACCCGACGAAGGTCGACCTCACGCTCGGCCACGCCGTCCCGATGCGGAAGCTCCGGCAGTTCCAGGAGTTTGGCCACGAGGTCACGTTCCTCATCGGCAACTTCACGGCGCTCATCGGTGACCCCACTGGCCGAGACACCACGCGCCCCGTCCTGACGCGCGAACAGGTCGCGGAGAACGCGAAGACCTACACCGATCAGGCGTTCGTGATTCTCGACCGTTCAAAGACCGTGGTGGCCTACAACGCGGACTGGCTGGACGGCCTCGGCTTTGGGGACGTCCTTCGGTTGACCGGCCAGTACACCGTTGCCCAGTTCCTCCGCCGCGAGAACTTCGGGAAGCGGTACGACGAGGGCACCCCGATCCACGTCTCCGAACTGCTCTACGCCATGCTCCAGGCGTATGACGCGTTCCACCTGAACACGGACGTCCAGATCGGCGGCTCGGACCAGCTATTCAATCTGATGGCGGGCCGCCAGCTGCAGGAGGCCTGGGGGCAGCGCCCGCAGGTGTGCATCACGCTGCCCATCCTCGTGGGCACGGATGGCCACGAGAAGATGTCGAAGTCGCTCGGGAACTACATCGGCCTCACTGAGTCACCAAACGAGATGTTCGGCAAGGTGATGTCGATCCCGGACTCCGCCACCCTGAACTACTACACGCTCGCCACACCGCTTCGGCCGGCCGAGGTAGAGGCAATCGGCCGCGAGATCGAGGCCGGTACGCTGCGGCCAATGGACGCAAAGAAGCGTCTCGCGGAGGAGATCACGGCCGTCTTCCACGGTCGCCCGGCCGCCGAGGCGGCTCGCGAGTACTTCGAGGCCACGATCCAGCGGCGCGAGCAGCCCGCAGAGATGCCGGAGTATGCCATCGGCGGTGACACGCCGCTGATGGCCGTCCTGGTGGCCGCTGGCCTCGCTGGCAGCAACGGCGAGGTGCGTCGGCTGGTCACCCAGGGTGCGGTGTCTGTGAACGGCGTGGCGGCCACCGAGGCAGCAGTGTTGGTCAGTCCAGGCGATGAGGTCCGGGTGGGGCGCCACCGGTTCTTACGACTCGTACGCGCGTAGCGCGGCGCGGGCTCTCCTGAGACACTGCGCACGGTCCAACCGGGGCATCGAGCATCGCCGAGGGGGCGGGGGATGATCGACGACGGCGCGGAACTCGACCTTGATGCAGTCCGGCAGAACATCGCCGAGGCCGAGGTGATCACCTTCTACTTCCCGCTCCTCGGCCGGACGCTTCTCGTGGACACCCGTTGCGACGCCAACACTGGAACACTCGTCCGGGTCGTCCCGATGGCACGCGACACGGGCGAGCGGCTGCGGTCGCTGCGTCGACTGCGCCCCACGCTCCCACGCCCTGACTCCATCACGATGATCCCGTGGCACATGCGCGTCGGCAGCATCGTCAGCAAGGGCGTGTGGGACTGCGTCCTGCGTCGTCTCGATGACCACCCGGCGGCCGAGGCCTGCCTGGACCACCTCCGGACGCTGGAACGTTCTGAGCGTCTGGACGCGATCCTCGGGCGACGGT
>SCVR01000249.1 GCA_004296805.1 Dehalococcoidia bacterium | reverse complement strand
CAGAGTGGCGCGGGCGCGAGGAGGAGTTGCGGGCGCGGCGAGAGCTGGCGTGGGAGCTGACGTTCAACCTGCGCGGGATGCGTGGGGTCGCCTCGATGCCGCACGGGCGCTGGATCCGGCACGCCTACGACCGGTACGTCTTCCGGCTGCGGAGCATGCTGTGGAAGCGCTCGATCGAAGAAACTCTGGCGGCGTTACAGGCTGAGGGGTTGCCCGTGGAAGCGGCACTCCCACCCTCGCTGGCCGCGGACGTCTCGTTGAGCGACGACCGGACTCAGGCGGCGAACCGACTGCCGCGCGAGATGATGGCGCTACCGCTGCACTCAGGACTGACGTCGCGGGACATGGACCTGGCGGCGCAGGCGATCCGGAAGGTCGAGAGGTGGGCGCTGTGACGAGCGATGCGAACCTGCCCGATCCGGTGCTCGTCGCCGTCGACTTCACGGCGACGACCCTGCGCGTGGTGCTCGTCGACGCCGATGGCGAGGTAATCGAGCGCAACACCTACGAACTCGGCCCGCTGCCGGATGAGACCTCGTGGGCGTGGGAGGTTGGCGGGCGCATTGCGACGGCGTTCGCGCGCGAAGGCCAGAAGCGATGGGCGCAGGCAATCGCGATCGCCTGTCCCGGCCTCGTGGACCCAGTCGCGGGCATCCTCGTCGAGAGCAACGGGCAACCGGAGTGGGACGGGTTGCACGTCGTCGACGCGATCCGGCGGCACATCGATGCGCCGGTCGTCGCGCTCAACCGCGTACAGGCAGCCTTGCGCGGCGAGTGGAGCGCTGGGGCGGCGGACGGCACGATGGACGCGTTGTACGTGAGCCTCAGGGGCATCCCTCAGGCGGCGGTCCTCTCCAACGGGCGAGTGATGGCCGGAGCAGCCAACCGGGCTGGCTCGCTCCCCGCACTGCCTGAACTCGACCCCGCGCTGGGCCTGGACGGCGACACACTGGAGCAGGTCACCGGGGTGTTGGCCGACCTCGCGGCGCTGGTGGACCCGACCGTGGTCATCCTCGACGGCGAAGAGGCACACGTCAGCGTGCTGGGGCCGGTGCTGCAGGGCGTGTTGAACGAGGTGACGCCGGGTGCACAGGTCTCGCGTCCGGCCCTCGGCGATGGCTCGGCGCTGCTGGGCGCGCTGAAGGCGGCTGAAATCCTCGCGTACGAGGGCGAGCGCACGGAGCGGATGGAATGACCTCACCCGAGGGACGGCTCGACCGACCTCAGCCGGTGCGGCTGAATCTCAGCCGCCGCGACGCGGGAACGATGCTGGGTGCGCTGGCGTGGGTGATGGGCGCGCTGGAGATCATGCGAGATCGTGCGACCAACAACGACGACACGGCGGCACTCCAGATGTTCCAGCAGGTCTCGCCGAAGATTGACCGGCTTGTGGAGCAACTCGGTGCGGCACGGAACGCCTCGATGACCCGGCCCGAGTTCGAAGCGGAGATCGAGGACGCGTTCGCCGAGGTGCGCGGTGCGTTCGAGACGTGGATCGAGATGACCGCGCTCGACACGCTCACGGCCGTCGTGTCCAAGCGGATCGAGACCGAGGGCCTCGACCCCTCGCTGATCGAGGACGACGAGCCGCAGCCGTAACCGTCAGGCCATCGCCTCGCTAGTAGCCTCGGTAGCGCGAAGCGAGCGGGAGACGCCGGTCACGGCCGAAGGCCCGCGAGGTGATCTTCACCCCCGGAGGGGCTTGGCGTCGCTTGTACTCGTTGCGGTTCACCATGTCGATGACACGCTTCACCGTGGCCTCATCGTTGCCGCGGGCCACGATCGCCTCCAGCGAGAGGTCATCCTCGACATAGGCCTCAATGATGGGGTCGAGGACTTCGTAGGCGGGGAGCGAGTCCGAGTCCAACTGGTTGGGACGCAGTTCGGCGCTGGGAGGCTTCTCGATGGAGTTCTCCGGAATGACGGCACCGAGGGTGTTGCGGTGGCGCGCGAGTTCCCAAACGAGCGTCTTCGGCACGTCCTTGATCACCGCGAAGCCGCCAACCATGTCGCCGTACATCGTGGCGTAGCCACAGGCATATTCAGACTTGTTCCCGGTCGTCAGCACCAGCGAGCGCGGGCGGTGGTTGGACATCGCCATCACGAGCATGCCACGCGCGCGGCTCTGCACGTTCTCCCCGGCGACGCCGAGGTCGTCCGCGCCGAACTCGTGCTCCAAAGTGTCCAGGGCCGCCTGGTGGACCGCCTCGATGGGCAGGGAGACGAGGCGGATGCCGAGGCGCTGGGCGAGGTCGACGGCGTCCGAGATGGAGCCCTCCGAGGAGTATCGGGAGGGCATCGAAACTCCAGTCACGCGGTCGGGGCCGAGCGCGTCAACGGCGATCGCGCCCACGATCGCTGAGTCGATGCCACCGGAGAGGGCGACGAAGGCGTGTTCGAAGCCGATCTTCAGCACGTAGTCGCGCGTGCCGACGACGAGCGCGCGATAGGTCTCTGCAACCGTGTCAGCGAGCGGCTTGACCTCGTTGCGGCGGGGAGCGCGAGCCGTCGCCGGCGCGGGCGTGACGTCGATGCGCCGGACGGGCGTGGAAGGCTCGGCGACGCCGCGAAGACGACGCAGGCGCGACTCATGTAGCTGGCGCTGGAGAAGTTCCTCGACGAGGACATCTGCGATCAGCAGGTCCTCTTCCATCGACGCGCCACGGGCGATCACCTCACCAGAGGCATCGAAGATGACCGAGTTGCCGTCGAAGACGAGTTCGTCCTGCCCGCCGACCTGGTTCACGTATGCGAGGGCCACCGTGTTGTCGGACGCCCTCGTCGCCAGCATGCGCTCACGGTCGCGGGCCTTGCCGGCGTAGAACGGCGAGCCGTTGATGTTCACAATGACCGCCGCCCCAGCAATCGCCAGGTCAGTGATCGGGCCGCCGGGATACCACGCGTCCTCGCAGATGGTGATGCCGACAGGCACTCCGCCAATGGTGACGATGATGGTCTCGGCACCCGGCTGGAAGTAGCGCTCCTCATCGAAGACGCCGTAGTTGGGGAGCTTCTGCTTGCGGTAGGCGGCGACGACACGGCCATCATGGATGACGGCTGCGGCGTTGTAGAGATGCTGGTCGAACTCGACGCAGCCCACGATCAACGGAGGCAACCCCTTCGCCTCGACGGCCAGGGTCTGGAGGCTCTTCGCCGCGTCCTCGATGAAGGCGGACCGGATGAGCTGATCCTCCGGCGGGTAGCCGGTGATGGCGAGTTCCGAGAAGGCAACGAGGTCGACACCCTCGGCGGCGGCGCGGCGCGCAGCATCGAGGATCTTCGAGCGGTTGCCCTCGAGGTCTCCGATGGTGGTGTTGAGTTGGGCGAGCGCGACGCGGAGCGTCTGCATGGGGCGGCCTTTCGGCGCGGCGGCCAACGGCCAAGGGGATTGCGTACTTGCTACGCAAAGTGCCCTGACTCGATGCTAGACGGCAGGCGGATGCGGCGTCAACGAGGGCAAGGGAGCACCGCAGGTGGCCTGGGCTCCCTGTGGCCCGCGTGCGCCTCGATAGGCGGTGCCGGAGACTAAGGGCACCCACCCCGGAGGGACGCGCCATGGCTATCACCGCCTTCCCCACCTCCCTGCCCGCGTGGGCCCCTCACGACGTGATCAACGAGAGCACCCGTTGGTGGCTGGCGTGGAACTTCGATCTGCAGTTTCTGATCCCGCTGGCGCTGGTCGGGTACTGGTACGCGCGGGGGCTCCGGCGGTGGCCCGATCGGTCGCGGGCACACTCGCGCTGGCGGACGGCCTCGTACTACTCCGGGCTGGCGATGTTGGCGCTCGCATTCGAGTCCCCGCTCGACCGGCTGGGCGAGCACCAGTTCTCGATGCACATGGTGCAGCACAGCATCGTGATGATGTTCGTGCCGCCGCTGATCCTGCTCGGTGCGCCTACGACGCCGATGCTCCGTGGAATGCCTCGATGGTTGCGGCAGCGCGTCGTGCGGCACGTGGTGAGCAACGGCGTGGTGCGCGCGGTGTGGGGGTTCCTGACCTACCCGATCGTGACGATGGCGCTGTTTGTGGTGCTGCAGTGGGGCTGGCACCTGATGCCCGGATGGTACGACCGGGCACTCAACGACGACTTCATCCACCAGGTCCAGCACGGTTCGTTCCTCGCAGTCGCCATGCTGTTCTGGTGGAACATCATCGACCCGAAGCCGTTGCACTCTCGGATCCCGGTGATGGCACGGATCCTCTACTTCTACGGGGCGATGATCCCGAAGCACATCCTGGCGGCATTCATTGTGTTCGCCGACGCGCCGTTCTACCCCACGTACGAGCGCGTCCACCGGTTCCTGCCACTGACCCCCATGGAAGATCAACAACTGGCGGGGGTACTGCTGTGGGTACCCTTCGGTGAACTGCTGAACCTGCTCACGGCCGGGATCATCCTCGGGTTCTGGTTCAAGCGTGGGAATGCTGAACAGAAGGCGAAGGAGGACGCCGAAGATGCCCTGGTGGCAGCACAGGCGGCATCCCGCACCGCCGAAAGCACCGCTGGCTAGCAGTGGCCCTCCTGCCCGCCACCAGCGAGGCGTTCTGGGCTGCGCACGAAGTCGCCTCGGATGGTCGCGTGTGGTGGCACGTATGGCGGCTGGATCCGACGTTCCTCCTGCCCATCGCAGTGCTGGCGTGGTGCTATGTCCGCGGATTGCGGTCGTGGCCCGAGCGCTCCCGAGCCCATCCGCGCTGGCGCACGGTGTCGTTCTTCATCGGTGTGGCACTCCTCGTACTCGCGCAGGAGTCGCCGCTCGACCGGCTGGCGGGGCAGCAGCTGACGTTCCACATGGCGCAGCACGAGGTCGTGATGATGCTGGCCGTGCCAGCCATGCTGCTCGGCGCTCCGACGACGCCCGTGCTGCGCGGTATGCCTCGCTGGCTCCGTCAGGGCTTGATCCGTCGGGTGGCCGGGAGCGCCCTCGGTCGGGGCGCCTACCGGACGCTGACGAGCCCGGTCGCCGGTGCCACGGCGTTCATCGCGACCGTGTGGGCGTGGCATCTGGTGCCGGGGTGGTACGACGCGGCACTCCGCACGCCGTGGCTGCACGTGACCCAGCACGCGACGTTTGCGTTCGCGGCGACGTTGTTCTGGTGGAACGTGATCGAGGCGCCCCCACACCGGCCTCGGCTGGAGGCGATGCCTCGGGTGCTCTACCTGATGGCGGTGGGAGCGCTGAAAGACGGCGCCGCAGCGCTGATCGTCTTCGCTTCGGTGCCGCTGTATTCGGAGTACGCCCACATAGTGCGGATCCTGCCGTGGTCATCGCTCAGGGACCAGCAGATCGGTGGCCTCGTCATGTGGGTGCCGGGCACGGTCGTCATGTTGGCGGCAGCGGGCGCAACGTTCCTCGCGTGGTTCGGAGAGTCGAGCACGCCGGTCGAGGGATAGGCACGATCTCGCGGAATGAACGAGGCCCATCACGGACGGGCCTCGTTCTTTGCAGCAGCCTCGACGGCTGGTTAGTGCTTGGGCGCTTCCTGAGCAGCACCCGCGGGGATGCCGCCGACGGCGTCCGTGGCGTCGCCACGGAACAGGGCGACG
>SCVR01000248.1 GCA_004296805.1 Dehalococcoidia bacterium | reverse complement strand
GAAGGCGGTCGACAGTGCGGTGTGGTCGTTCCCCGTCTGCTGGAGCGCGAGCACCCCGACCACGCAGGTGACGAGCAGGGCGAACGACACGATCACGCGGTCCCAGCGGCGGACGAAGCGCGAGAAGATCGCGAACGTGGCCCCACCCCCGGCAATGTTCCCGGCCATCGCCCCCAGCAGCGGGGTGCCGTGGTGGTGTTGGAGTCCGAAGGAGACGACGAACAACGCGAAGAGCGCCGCGGGGGCGACCGTCGCGATCAGGATGCCCGGCAGGTCGGATCGCTTGAACCGCATCGATGTCCCCTTCAGCGCAGGCCCATCTTGCCCGCCCGGACGATACGCGGCAACCGCACCCTATCGATGCCCGTCCGGGGGCGAGGCTAGATGTTCGAACGCGACTGTCCACCATCCACATTGAGGGTTGTCCCCACCACCCAGGAGGCCGCTGGAGACGCCAGGAACACGACCGCCCGAGCGATCTCCTCCACCGTGCCGAACCGTCCCCCGGGGATGTTCTGGGCCACGAACGTCGCCATCCCTTCCGGGTCGTCGCGCAGCCGTCGCCCCCAGGAGCCACCATCAAAAGCGACCGAGCCGGGTGCGACGTTGTTCACGCGGATCCCCTCGCGGATCCAGTCGAGCGCCAGCGCCTTCGTCATGGCGATCTGGGCCGACTTCGAGGCGTTGTACTGGGGCGGCCCGCCGGACTCGCGTCCGTAGATCGAGGAGATGTTGACCACGGCGCCCTGCCCGGACGCCAGCAGGTGCGGCTTCGCCAGCTCCATCAGCCGGAGCGCGGCGATGACGTTGAGGTCGAACGACCGCGCGAAGTCCTCGACGGCCGTCCCGCCCCGGACGGTGGCACCGGCGTTGTTCACCAGGACGTCGAGGCCTCCGAACGCCTCGACTGCGCCCCGGATCACCGCCCCCGCGCCCGCGTCCGTCGTCAGGTCGGCAGCGACCACCTCGATCTGGGCGCTGGCTGAGGCCTCCCGGATGCCGTTGGCCGCGGCGGCCAGCGACTCGGCGGTGCGGGCGCAGATCAGCACTCGCGCCCCCTCAGCGACGAACGCCGAGGCGATGGCGAGGCCGATCCCACGGCTCGCGCCGGTCACCACCACCGCGCGTCCGGCTAATCCGAGGTCCATCTGGCTCCTCCGCGTCCAACTCGATGGTGCGCGAGCGGGGCGACGGCGTCCACCCGGACTGCGGTACCCTCGCCACTTAAGGAGACACCCGTGTCCGTCACGCTGGAATTCGAGGGCCCGCTCGCGATCATCACCCTCGCCCCGGAGGGCGGGCGCCATGATCGTGCCTCCATCGAAGCGCTCGGCGACGCAGCGATGTACGTCGCGGGCCGACTCGATGGACCTGAAGCGGTGCGTGCCGTCGTCGTGACAGGCGACTTCGGCTCCGGCTGGACCGAGGACGCGCTGGCCGAGACCGAAGGCATCCCTGGCATCGAGGCGCTCGGTGCCGGGGTCCACGCCCTGGCCGAGATGCCCCAACCGGTCGTTGCTGCCATTTCAGGCGCCTGCCACGGCCCCGGCCTCGAGGTCGCGCTCGCCTGCGACATCCGTCTCGCGACTGGTGACTCCACCTTCGCCGCGCCCGAGACGGCGCTCGGGACGCTGCCCCGGGCGGGTGGGACACAACGACTGGGCCGCGCTGTCGGCCGCGCTCAGGCGCTCCGGCTCCTGCTCACCGGCGACACGATCGACGCAGCCGAGGCGCGGCGGATCGGCCTCGTGTCCTCCGTCGTCGCCGCGGACGTCGAGGGCGCTGCGCGCACGCTCGCGGGACGCATCGCGGAGCGTGGGCCGATCGCCACCCGTATGGGGAAAGAGGCGGTCCAGCGCGGCGCGGAGATGACGCTGGAGCAGGCGTTGCGGTATGAAACCGACCTCACGGTCATGCTCCAGTCGACCGCCGACCGCGCCGAGGGCGTCCGCGCCTTTGCCGCCAAGCGCCCGCCTCGCTTCACGGGGCGGTAGTCTGATCCATTGATGGCACTGGGCCCGGGCGCGCTCCGCGACCGGCAACGAGGGGGAACGCACATGAATGTCATCCTGAACACTGACGAAGCGCACGCCGTGCTGTCGCTGGTGAGCGCGCAGGTCCTCGACCACGTCGAACTGTCCGAGGCGGGCCGCAAGGCGATCCGGGACTGGCGTCGTGCCCACGACATCGGCCGGGGCGGTCTCGAAGACTTCACCGAGACGTTGAACGTGGCCCTCGGCAACTACATCGACGAGCGCACCACCCGCATGATGCGCGTCCGCGGCGCCCTGAAGGTGAAGGGGGTCTAAGTGAAGGTCGAATTCACCGTCGAAGAGATCCACACGATGTTCCAGTCGGTCGTCGACCAGATCGTCGCCCTCGAACTGGACAAGAAGGACCGTGCCGCCATCCGCCGCTGGGCTGCCGACGAGATGACTCCCGGCCAGGTACCGATGCGCCGCCTCTCCGACAAGATCAACGAGCAGGTCCAGCATGCCCACGACCGCTCCGAGGTCTCCCCGATCAAGAAGCCAGACTGGGCCGAGTAGGCGACCTCGATGCCTGCCGCAGGCGCCCCCGGTGTCCGTGTCACGCGCGAGGGTGACGTCGTCTGGCTCACCCTCGACCGACCGGAGCGCTTGAACGCGGTCTCGATGGAGATGCGTGACAGCCTCTGGGGCGCGCTCACCCTCCTGCGCGATGATCCCACCGTCCGCTGCGCCGTCCTCCACGGTGCCGGCGACCGCGCCTTCTCTGCCGGCGCCGACATCACCGAGTTCGGGACTGCCCCGACCATCCTCGATGCACGAGAGGCGAGGCGGGCGCGCGACCTCTGGGGCGTGATGTCGACGCTCCCGGTCCCTCTCGTCGCCGCGATCCACGGCTTCGCCTACGGCGCCGGCCTCGAGATGTCGCTCTACTGCGATATCCGGATCGCCGCCGAGGACGCCCGGTTCGCCCTACCGGAGGTCACCCTCGGCTACGTCCCATCGGCCGGGGGCACGCAGACCGCCCCCCGCCATCTCAGTCGCAGCGACGCCCTGCGCATGGTCACGACCGGCGATCCCATGACCGCCTCGGAAGCGTTCGAGGCCGGTCTGGTGCATGCCGTCGTCCCTGGTGCCCGACTGCTGGAGGCCGCGCGAACGTGGGCAGAACGGATCGCTGCCCGTCCACCGGAGGCGACCCGAGCCGCGAAGCGTGCGATCCTCGAAGGCATCGACCTGCCACTGGCAGATGGGCTAGCGCTGGAGCGCCGGCTCGTGAGCGCCCTGGGGAGATCTTCGTGACATCACCGGCGCCAGCCGTCGCACCCATCCCTCCACGTAGCCTGCGCACTCTCGCCGGCCCGATCGCGATGCTCGTGATCACCGTCGCCGGGGTCGGAGCCGTCGTGTGGGGTTACTTCAACCCCCCGGACATCAGAGTCGTCCAGTTCGATGCCGGCCCGGTCTCCCAGTGGAAGGCGAAGCGCATCGTCGGCTTCCCGGATCAGCACCTCTACGTGGTCGGCCTCGATGACGGCCGGCTCCGTGCACTCGATACGCGCATCGAGGCGAGCAAGTGCGTGGCGCAGTGGCGCCCCGACGACAGTCGAGGCACCCTCAAGAACCCCGCTGGCCTCCCCGGCGTCTTCGAAGACACCTGCAGCGGGGGTGTCTGGAGCATGATCGGGGACGCGATCAACGGGTCAGACGTCCCCATGCGCACCCCCCTGGTGGAGACCCGGCCGGACACGCAAGGGAACGAACTGCACATCTGGGTTGAACTCGTAAACCCGGAGCGGTAATCGTCGGTCACAGGGCGCACGGTTGCGCTCAGACCTCATGCGCTGGTACCTAACCGGGGGCACGCGAGCCGACTGGCTGCGCGGCTGGCGTCTGTCGGATGCCGTCCGTATGATGGCGCGGCTTCGGGGGGGATGATTCGCAATGAATACGGCCGAGTTCCTGATGATCTCCGCTTCGATCGTCCCGGACCGTATTGCGGTCGCCGGGCCGAACGAGCGGCTGAACTACGCCGAGCTGCAGACGCGGGCCAACCAACTGGCAAACGCGATGCAGGCGATGGGCATCGGCAAGGGGCAGAACGTCGGCGTCATGGCCGTGAACTGCACCGAATACGTCGAGATCTACTACGCCGCCGCCGCCGTCGGGGCGACGCTGGTCCCCCTGAACTTCCGCGCGAAGGCGGAAGAACTGACCTACATGGCGGACTCCACGGACGTCGCCCTCCTCTTCATCCAGGAGCGCTACTTCTCCATCTACGAGTCCGTCCAGAGCCAGCTCCCGAAGGTGAAGCACGTCGTCACCCTGGACTTCAAGAAGGACGGCCTGCAGGACATCGCCTCGCTCCGGGCCACCGGCGAGGACATCCCGGTCTTCTCCGACATCGAGGAATCTGACCCGACCCTCATCATCTTCACGTCCGGCACCACCTCCCTCCCGAAGGGCGTTGTGCTCTCGTATCAGGCGCTGACCGCGCTCGTGGTGAACACGCAGTCGCCGGCGGACCCGAGCAACGACCAGGAGGTCGTGCTGGTCTCCGTGCCGTTCTTCCACATCGCAGGCGCCACCACCATGATGTCGGCCGTCTTCTCCGGACGCCGCCTCGTCATCCTTCCCGCCTTCGACCCGCAGGCCTGGCTGGCCGCGGTGGAGCAGGAGGGCGTCACGCACGCCTTCGTCGTCCCGACGATGCTCAAGCGCATCATGGAGGTCGACGACTTCGAGAAGTACAACCTCAGCACGCTGCAACTGATCACCTACGGCGCCGCGCCGATGCCGTACGAAGTCGTCCGCCGCGCCGTGGACGTCTTCGCGCCATCGGCCCGTAACCCCAAGGGCGTCGGCCTGATGAACGCCTACGGCCAGACGGAGGCCACGGGCTCCATGACCTTCCTGGGCCCGGACGACCACCGGCTGGACGGCACGCCTGAGGAAAACGACAAGAAGCTGGAGCGCCTGCGCTCTGTGGGCCGCACGATGGCCGACATCGATGTTGCGATCCTCGCGCCGGACGGCCGCCGCCAGCCGGCGAACGAGGAAGGCGAGATCTGCATCCGCGGCGACCGCGTGATGAAGGGCTACAACAAGCGCGACGACGACACCGAGTCGGCGCTGCGCGATGGCTGGCTGCACACCGGAGACGTCGGCAAGATCGACGACGGCGGCTACCTGTTCATCACGGGCCGCCTGAAGGACATGATCATTCGCGGCGGCGAGAACATCGGCCCGGCGGAGATCGAGCAGGTCCTGGAGGACCACCCCGGCGTTGCGGAGGCGGCCGTCATCGGCGTCCCGGACGTGGAGTGGGGTGAAATCGTGAAGGCGATCCTGGTTCCGGCGGGGGACATCCAGCCCAGCCCGGAGGACCTGAACGCCTACGTGAAGACCCGCTTGGCCTCGTACAAGGCGCCGGCGTACTACGAGTACGTGAAGGAACTGCCGCGGAACCACCTCGGCAAGATCCTGAAGACGGACCTTCGCAAGGATCACGGGACCGCAAGCGGCCTGAAGGCTTAAGACACCAGCCAGTCCTGCCGGGGGCATCAGGGAGCAGTCATGCTGCAGCCGACGAACGTGCCGGATCGCCCTCAACGCCGTGTCGGTGCGTGGTGGGGCCCCGCCGTCGGGATCTCCGCCCTCGGGTTCTATGCCGCCGTCACCACCGAAGGTTCGGCCAGCCGCGAGATCGGCTACAACGCAGACCACCCGTGGGCGGTCTACGCCTTCATGGCCGCTCTCGTGGGCCTCATGGGATACGGCTTCGTCCGGCACGCCGGGTTGTGGCTTATCGGCCGTCCGACGCCGGGCCTGCTGCAGGAGATCCCGCATCGGCTGCGGAACGCCGCCCGCCTCGGCCTGGCTCAGGACAAGGTCCGGCGCGACCGCTACGCCGGCATCATGCACTGGTGCATCTTCTCCTCGATCGTCGTCCTGACGATCGTGACCGCGCAGGTGGCCATCGAGGCTGACCTGCCGTTCAAGTTCCTGCACGGCCCCTACTACCTGTTCTTCTCCTTCTACGGTGACCTCTTCGGACTCATTGGTCTGGTCGGCGTCGGGATGGCGCTCTACCGGCGGTACTACTCGGACTTCCACCGCATCCGCTGGGACGAGCGGCTGGAAGACCACCTGATCATCTTGGGCCTCGGGCTGGTGCTGCTGACCGGCTTCCTGCTGGAGTCCGCGCGCATCCTCGTGACCGAATTGCACCAGCACCCGGACTGGGCCAAGTGGTCGTTCGCCTCCTACGCCATCGCGCGCGGCCTCGACGTCTTCTCGTTCTCCGAGAAGCAGGTCCTGTGGCTGCACACCTGGGTGTGGTGGGTGCACATCGCCGCAGCGTTTGGCTGGCTGGGCCTCATCGTCTTCACGCGCCTCGACCACCTCTTCTTCGCGCCGATCAACGCCTTCTTCCTGCGCACGGACTCCCCGGGACGCCTCGCGAAGATCGAGGACATCGAGCAGCAGGAAGTCTTCGGCGTCGGGTACATCCAGGACTTCACGTGGAAGCAGCTGTTTGAACTGGACGCCTGCGTCCGCTGCGGGCGCTGCTCCGAGGTGTGCCCGGCGAACATCTCCGGCCAGCCGCTTTCGCCGATGCATCTGATCCAGGACCTGAAGGGCCATCTGGCCAACGTGGGGCCCGCGATCCAGCAGCACCGTCACGAGACAGGCGAACTCGGGCGCGAACTGTCGTCGGTCGCCCTCGTCGGTGACGTCATTAAGGACGAGACGCTCTGGGCCTGCCGCACCTGTGGCGCCTGCGTGCAGGAGTGCCCGGTGATGATCGAGCACGTCCCGACCATCGTGGACATGCGCCGGTTCCTCGTCATGAACGAGGCACGCATCCCCGCCACGGCGCAGGCTGCCCTCGAGAACCTCGAGATGCGCGGGCACCCGTGGCGCGGTACCGCGCTGGAGCGCACGACGTGGATGGAAGGGTTGGGGGACGTCCCGATCTTCGACGGATCGCAGGAGTACCTCTACTGGGTGGGCTGCTCGGGCTCGCTGGTGGAGCGCAACCTGCCGATCACGAAGGCGGTCTTCCGCCTGCTGGGCGAGGCGGGGGCCTCGTTCGGCGTGCTCGGCCAAGAGGAGACTTGCAACGGCGACCCGGCCCGGCGTCTGGGTAACGAGTACCTGTTCCAGATCCTCGCCCAGCAACTCATCGAGACGTTCAAGGCGAAGAACGTGCAGAAGGTCATCACCAACTGTCCGCACTGCTTCAACACGTTCAAGAACGAGTACCCGCAGTTCGACGGCCACTTCGAGGTGCTCCACCACACGGAGTTCCTCGCGGGGGCGATGCAGAGCGGGAAACTCGTGGCCAAGCACACGGTGAACACCACCGTGACGTATCACGACTCCTGCTACCTCGGCCGGTTGAACGGGGTGTACGACGCCCCGCGCCAGATCATCAACATGGTGCACGGCGCGAACCTGACCGAGATGCAGCGCAACCTCTCCAAGGGGCTCTGCTGCGGTGCCGGCGGCGGCAACATGTGGCAGGAAGAAGTGGGCGAGCGGCGCGTGAACCACGTCCGCGCAGAAGAAGCGATGCGCACGGGCGCGGAGTCGGTGGTCTCCAACTGCCCGTTCTGCATCCAGATGTTCGAGGACGGTGTCCCGGCGGTCCACCCTGAGGAGGAGGGGCGGATGAAGCCCTTCGATGTGGCGGAACTGCTGGAACAAGCTGTCTTTGGTCCTGCGGCGCGGTAGGGCGGCTACCTCGGCAGGACGCTAGAATCAGCCGGGCTCGGCGGCCTGTGCGGCAGGCTGCCTCAGTGCCCGGCACTCATGTATTGAGCACCGCACCGGCGCGCGCACGGCGCTCCGGGCGAAAGCACGCGGGGTCGGCCCCCGGAAGAAGGAGACCAGCATGCACATCGTGGTCTGCGCGAAGCAGATTCCGGACCCGGAGACCCCGCCGTCCGCGTTCAAGATTGACGCGGCGAACAACAAGGTGATCCCCGCCCAGGGCATCGCCCCGGTGCTGAGCCAGTTCGACGGCATCGCAGCCGAGGCCGCGCTCCGCATCAAGGAGGCGAACGCCGGCAGCAAGGTGACCGTCATCTCGATGGGCGCTGAGTCGGCCCAGGCCGCCATCAAGCAGGTGCTCGCGATGGGCGCCGACGAGGGTGTGCTGCTGAACGACCCGGCCTTCGAGGACGGCGACTCGCACACCACCGCGACGGTCCTCGCGGCTGCCATCAAGAAGTTGGGCAACGTGGACGCCGTGTTCTGCGGCCGCCAGGCGGCGGACTGGGACATGGGCCAGGTGGGCCTGCTGGTCGCGGAGGACCTCGGCTGGCCGGTCGCGATCATCGCCAAGGGCGTCGCCATGGGCGGTGCTGGCCTGCAGGTGCAGCGTGTGCTGGAGAACGGCTTTGAGTCCCTGGAGACGCCGCTGCCGGCGGTCGTCACGGTCTCGAACGAGTTCGGCGAGCCGCGTTACCCGAAGCTGCCGCAGATCATGGCGGCGGCGAAGAAGACGGTCACCAACTGGAAGCTCGGCGACCTCGGCTTGGACGCTGGCGCTGTCGGCAAGGCTGGCTCGCGGCTGAAGCTCGAGAAGCTCTTCATCCCGGAGAAGGGCGGCAAGGTCGAGTTGATGGAGGGTGACACCCCGCAGGCGCAGGCCGCGGCGCTCGTCGCCCGCCTTCAGGCCGACAAGATCCTGTAGCCGACCGACCGAACGAGGAGTCTGAGAAATGGCACACAACGTCCTGGTCGTCGGCGAACTCGCTGGCGGCTCACCCACTTCCACCACGCTGGAACTGCTCGGCGGCGCGCAGGGTCTCGCGGCAGGTGGCTCCGTGTCCGTGGCCCTGCTGGGCACCGGCGCATCCGCGGCCGCGGCAAAGGCTGCGGGGGCATCGAAGGCGTTCGTCTCTGACGACGCCGGCTACGACGCCGTGAAGGCCGAGCAGTGGCTCGCCGCCCTTGAGGTCGCCGTGGACCAGTCCGGTGCGGACCTCGTCCTCATCGCGCAGTCCTCTGCGGGCCGCGAGATCGGTCCCCGCCTGGCGGCGCGCAAGAAGACCGCGGTCGCGATGGACTGCGCGAAGATCGAGGACGCCGGTGGGCTGAAGTTCACCCGCCCGGCGTACGGCGGTAACGCGTTGGCGACCTACTCCATCGCGACCTCGCCGGCGATCGCCACGGTCCGCGCGAAGTCGTTTGAAGAGGCGACCGGTGCTGGCGCCGGTGAGGTCGTGCAGTTGCCGGCCGCCGGTGCTTCGCGGACCAACATCACGGGGATGGAGAAGGCGGTCTCCGCCGGCCTCCAGATCACGGACGCGACCGTCGTCGTGTCCGGCGGCCGTGGCCTTGGTGCCCCCGAGGGCTTCAAGGTGGTCGAGGAGCTCGCCGCTGCCATCGGCAACGACAAGGCTGCGGTGGGCGCCTCGCGCGCGGCCGTGGACCTCGGCTGGTACCCGCCGAGCCAGCAGGTCGGTCTGACTGGCAAGGTCGTGAACCCGGACCTGTACATCGCGGTGGCGATCTCGGGGGCCAGCCAGCACATGGCGGGCTGCTCAGGCTCGAAGACGATCGTGGCGATCAACCGCGACAAGGACGCGAACATCTTCGGCTTTGCCAAGTACGGCATCGTCGGCGACTGGAAGGCGATCGTCCCGGCCCTGATCGAGGAGATCAAGAAGGCGAAGTAACTCCTTCGCTCTCCTGACGGAGACTCTCAGCGGGCGGCAGGTCACAAGACCTGCCGCCCGCTTGTTTGTCCTGAGAATCCTTCGGAAGTGCGAGAAACGCGGGAGGGGCGATGTAGTGACAGAACATATGTTCCACGTGAAACACCAGAGTATCTCAGATTCGAGAGTGGTTGGGCCCGTTGGGGCGATGAAGAGAGTGAGTGGATTTCCGCTACGAGTCGTAGCGGAATGTGGGTCGTATTCGTGGTGAATTGCGCTACAGGTCGTAGCGGAAATCAGAGTCGAGCGTCAGATGGGGGTTGGAGGTGTCTCGCACGGCCTCTGACGGTGGCAGGACGGCGTCAGAAACCGGTGCGCTGAATCTGGGGGCAGGGTATCCGGCAGATTCCTTGCGAGGGCGAGGACTCGGAAATACAATCGCGGCGCCCAGGTGGGGCGACTTCTCCCCAAACGGCGTCACTGGAGGCGTACGGGCGGCCCGGACGGGGCGCCGCCTGTGTGTCGACCAGTGTGGGAGCACCCAAATGATCGTAGTAGGCCTGACCGGCGGTATCGCCTCCGGGAAATCGACAGCCGCGGAGCAGTTGCGGAAGAACGGCGCCGTCATCATCGACGCCGACCGCGTGGGGCACCGCTCGTATGAGCCGGGGACGCCGGGCTTCGAGAAGGTGGTCAATGCCTTCGGGCATGACACCGTCGGCAAGGACGGGCTGATTGACCGCCGGGTCCTGGGCGGGAAGGTGTTCGGGGCTCCTCAGGAACTCGAGCGGCTGAACAACATCCTGTGGCCGGAGATTCACCGTCTCATCCGCGAGGAGATCACGCAGATTCGGGAGCACGACAAGGACTCGGTGATCGTCGTCGAAGCGGCGGTGCTGATCGAGGCCGGCTGGCAGGATCTGTGCGACCAGATCTGGGTGGTGACGACGAACCCTGAGACCGCGATCGAGCGGTTGCAGACACGGAACGGCCTGACCCGGGAAGCCGCGCTGGCGCGGATCAACGCGCAGATGACCTCAAAGGAACGCGCGGCCCACGGCCAGGTGGTTGTGGACAACTCCACGACTGAGGATGCGCTGATCCAGAAGGTGGACCGCGCCTGGCGTGCCCTTCAGTCGAAGCTGGATGAGCGCCGGCCGAAGAAGCCGGCCGTGAAGAAGCCTGCGGCGAAGAAGCCGGCCGTGAAGAAGCCAGCGGCGAAGAAGCCAGCGGCGAAGAAGCCCGTGGCGAAGAAGCCTGCGGCGAAGAAGCCCGTGGCGAAGAAGCCCGTGGCGAAGAAGCCTGTGGCGAAGAAGCCTGTGGCGAAGAAGCCGGCCGTGAAGAAGCCAGCGGCGAAGAAGCCAGCGGCGAAGAAGCCCGTGGCGAAGAAGCCTGTGGCGAAGAAGCCTGTGGCGAAGAAGCCTGTGGCGAAGAAGCCTGTGGCGAAGAAGCCTGTGGCGAAGAAGCCTGTGGCGAAGAAGCCTGTGGCGAAGAAGCCCGTGGCGAAGAAGCCCGCGGCCAAGAAGCCCGCGGCCAAGAAGCCTGTGGCGAAGAAGCCCGCGGCGAAGAAGCCCGTAGCCAAGAAGCCCGTAGCCAAGAAGTCAGCGCGCCGCTAGACGCTGCCCCCGGCGACCGGCACGATGTAGGTTCACGCCGAGGCGATTGTCTCGGTGGCGGGTCAGGATGACGGCGTGACGACGAATGCCCCTGGTTTCAAGCAGATCGCGGTCGAGGACTTCCGCCTCACCGAGGAACCGTTCTACCTCCCCATCAACGATGAGGTGGAACTGTTCGAGACCGCGTACGCCGACAGCGTGCCGGTGCTCTTGAAGGGGCCGACTGGTGCGGGCAAGACGCGCTTCGTCGAGTACATGTCGTGGCGCCTGCACAACCGCAATGGGCACGGTGGCCACGAAGAGGGTGTGCCGCTGATCACGGTCGCGTGTCACGAAGACCTGACGGCTTCCGACCTGGTTGGCCGGTACCTGCTCGAAGGCGACGAGACGCGCTGGATCGACGGGCCGGTGACGCGCGCTGTGAAGAACGGCGCCATCTGCTACCTCGACGAAGTGGTCGAGGCGCGCAAGGACACGACGGTGCTGATCCACCCGCTGACGGACTATCGCCGTCTGCTGCCGGTGGAGAAGCGCGGTGAACTACTGGAGGCGGCCGACGGCTTCCTCCTGGTGATGTCGTACAACCCGGGATACCAGTCTGCGATCAAGGACCTGAAGCACTCGACGCGTCAGCGCTTCATCGCGATCGAGTTCGACTACCCGCCGCGTGACCAGGAAGCCGTGATCATCGAGAAGGAGTCGAACGTCGACCCCGCGATCGCGATGGACCTGGCGAAGTTGGCGGAGAAGGTGCGCAACCTGAAAGAGCACGGGCTGGGCGAGGGTGTCTCGACCCGTCTGCTCGTGTACGCAGGGAAGTTGATCCACGGCGGCATCTCGCCGCGGCGCGCCTGCCAGGTCTCGATCGTCTGGGCCCTGACGGACGACCGTGAAGTCCAGCGCTCTATCGAGGAAGTCGTCGCCTCCATCTTCGACGAATAGCCCAACCGGCGCTGGCGGCCCGCATGCCGCCGGTGCCTACGCACGGGGGATGCGATGAGCATCGCCGATGACCTGACCGCCCGTTACGCGGCCGACCTGCGCGGCTTTGGCGCCGCGCTGCCGGACGACTTCGCCTTCGGCGTGCGCGCGATGTCCGCGCACCTCTCCGACGAGGAGTTGGAGGCGTGGGCGAAGTCCGGGATCGACCTGGCGAACTCCAGCCTGCGCGCGTGGGAAGCGGCCGCGGAATACTTCCGCGCCAGTTCGAACATCGTGGAGCGCCTGGGCACCGAAGGGATCGCGTCGTGGGTGGCGCAGGCGACCGAGTTGTCGTCGCGCTCCTCGCTGATCGCAGCGCAGTTCCTGAAGTCGACGCCGGAAGCGCTGGCGGTGATCCAGCCCGAGGACATTGAGGAGTGGGCGCAGCAGGGTGACCGGCTGTGCCGCGGCAACTGGAAGTCGATCGCGCTCGCGCAGCTGTACTTCCAGGTCAGCCCCTCGCTGTTCCGCTCGCTGTCGTTGGCTTCGGTCGGCCGTCTGGTCGACGTGATCGACCAGCTGACGGAGCGCTCGTACGAGCTGGCGACGACGGCGCTCGAGGGGTCAGGGCAGATCTTCGCGGGGTTGAGCGGGCACGACCGCGAGCCGTTCCTGCGCTTTGCGCGGGCGGTGACCCGCGCCTCCTGGGCGGACACGCGGCTCTACTTTGAGCGCGGCCCGAAGTTGATCGAACGCATCGAGGCGTCGCAGCGCGCGGCGTTCCTCGACCTCGCCGGCCGGGTGACGACCGAGGTGGGCCGCCAGGGCTTCCCGCTGTTCTCGGATGCTGCCGAAGCGCTGGGCGGGATGCCGGAGAACGAGCACGGTGCATACATCCAGTTCGCGTCGAAGATCGCGGCGGGCAGCCCGACGGCAGCGATGGAGTACCTGAAGAGCGCGCCGTTTGTGGCGACGCGTCTGAACCCTGACCAACGATCGCTGTGGGAGCAGGAAGGCCTGGAGATCCTCGCGGTCGAACGGAATCCCGAGGGCGCCGAGGCGTACTTCCGGCTGGAGTCCACGCGCGCGGAAGAGCGAATGCGCGCGCTGTCCTCGCGGGTGGAGTTGTCCTCGATCAACTCGATGCTGCGGATGTACGCGAAGGCACTGTCGGGCGAGCCGGTGTCCGTGCAGTCGGCGGAGGAGCTGGTCGACCGCGGCATCGGCTGGGTGACGGAGTCGTCGGCCTCGACCGAGGGCTCTTCGATCTACCTGCCGCCGTATGTGGCGACGTTCCCGGAGCAGGAAGCGAACTTCCAGGTCTACAAGGTGTTCACGACGCACCAGACGGGCCGGATGGAATTTGGCTCCTTCGACTACGAGTGGGACATGCCCGGCGCGTTCATCGCGGCCACCGGCCCTCGACGTGAGGCTGCGGCGACGGCCCGCCGTGAGGCGCAGGGTGCGGCTGCCCCGAAGGTCGAGGCGGTCACGGCGGTGCAGCGGCTGTTCAACTGCTTTGACGACCGCACGCTGATCTCCGGCCTGTTCACGGTCGTCGAGGACACGCGCATCGACTCGATGGTGTCGCGCGAGTACGGCGGCATCCGGCGCTGGTTGAAGCGGCTGCAGGACCACGAGGTGGCCAAGCGCCCGAAGGTCGAAGAGATGGCGCTGCGGCAGGCGTTCGTGGAGAACCTGCTGCGCGCATCGCTGGGGCAGGCGGAGGCGATCCGCTGGCCGGTGATGCTGCGCGAGTACATGACGGACGGCATTGCCGCGCTGCGCGTGGTGGAGCAGGCGGGCGCGACGGTGCAGGACAGCGCCGAGGTCGCGGGTGCGCTCTACGACATCGCGACGTCGATCCCGAACGTGCGGATGCCGAACCCGGACGGGAAGTTCGACTTCGAGGGCGCGTCCCAGGAGATGGTGGACGTGCTGCCGGCGATGCCGGGTGGCGGCGAGGGCCCGGAGATGCCGGGGAACTCGCAGGAGATGGCGTTCGAGAACCCACCGCAGCCGGACTTCCGGGGCGACTTCAAGCCAGAGCTAGTGCAGCTGATGGCGAAGTTGAAGTTGCAGCAGGAGGGTGGCCAGGACGCGGGTGGGTCTCTGACCAAGGAGCAGTTGATGGAACTGCTCCAGAACTCCGTGGAGCTTTCGATCTCCGAGTGGGCCGAGGGCGACCTTGACCAGAGCCTGGGCATGTTCCTGGACAACCTCCAGAAGGAGGCGGGGACGCCGGCCGGGGACAAGAAGGGGGAGAAGAAGGACGGGGACGCCTCCGCAGACGGCGGCAAGGGCGAGGGCCCCGACGAGGGCGAGCTGCCGGTCGAGGTGACGTGGTTCTACTACGACGAGTGGGACTTCCGCGCCGGCGACTACCGGCCTCGATGGACGCGTGTCGGTGAGCGGATCTCCGCTGAGGGTGACCGCGACTTCTACGAGGAGACGTTGCGCAAGCACCACGGGCTCGTCATGGAGACGCGCAAGCAGTTCGAGATGATGCGGCCGGAGTCGTTCAAGAAGATCAAGCGCCTGGAAGACGGCGATGAGCTCGACACCGACCTTGCGATCGAGTTCCACGTGGACAAGAAGGCGGGCGCCGGGCCGACGCAGCGCATCTACAACCGCCGCAACAAGATTGAGCGCGACGTGGCGGTCGCGTTCCTCCTCGACATGTCGGCATCGACGGACGAGGAGATCGAGAAGCAGAAGGTGAAGCACACCGGCAAGGACGACGACGACGACGACAACTTCGACGGCGACCCGCGCCGGTACTTCCAGTGGCTGGCCGCGCGTCGCGCGAAGGCACTGGTGGAGCCGCCGAAGCGGATCATCGACCTCGAGAAGGAGTCGACGGTCCTGATCGTCGAGGCGCTCGAGGCAATCGGCGACTCGTACGGCATCTACGGGTTCTCCGGGTACGGCCGGGACAACGTGGAGTTCCACGTGATCAAGGACCTGGACGAGCCGAAGTCC
>SCVR01000247.1 GCA_004296805.1 Dehalococcoidia bacterium | reverse complement strand
ACCAACAACGTGGCGATGCAGCCCTACCCGTGTGAGGCCGTCGTCGAAGTGCCGCGGCCCAAGGGCGAGGTGCCGCATCACCTGCCCGGCACCAACACGTGACGCGATCGACACGCCGTTCGAGTTTGCTGGCCATTCGATGCTGCTGGTGGATACGGCCGGGATCCGTCGCGCGGGACGCATCGAGCGCGGCGTCGAGCGCCACTCTGTCCAACGTGCAGAGCGCGCCGTCGACCGATCCGATGTGGTGTTCGTGGTGATCGACCAGCAGGAGTTGCTGGTCGCCCAGGACACGCACATTGCCGGGTACGCCGCAGACGCCAACAAGGGCATCGTGATCCTCGTGAACAAGTGGGACCTCGCCGAGGACCGGGGCGCAAAGCCCGAGGCTGCCCAGAAGGTGGATGCCAGGTACAAGTTCATCCCCTGGGCACCGGTCATCTTCACCTCTGCCGTGACCGGCGAGGGTGTCCAGGATGCCCTCGAACTGGCCGTACACATCGCGGAGGTCCGCCGCCGCCGCGTCCAGACTTCGGAGCTGAACCGGGTGCTGCACCGGGCGATGGCCGAGCACGGGCCGCCGACCATCCGGCACAAGAAGTTGAAGCTGTACTTCGCGACGCAGCCCGAGGTGTCCCCGCCGACGTTCGTGCTGTTCGTGAACGATCCGGCGCTCGTCCACTTCTCCTATGAGCGCTACCTGGAGAACACACTCCGATCCGCCTTCGACTTCGAGGGCACTGCGATCCGAGTAATATTCCGAGGGCGTGCGGAGGGTGGCGAGGAGCCGTCATGACGACACCAGTGGCCGTGGCCGTCGGTGTGATCATCGGATACCTGGTCGGAGGCATCCCATTCGGATTGATCGTGGGACGACTCGCAGGCATCAGAGATGTCCGCGAGTACGGTTCCGGCAAGATCGGGTTCACCAACTCGCTGCGCACCCTCGGTATCAAGTGGGCGATCATCGTCGTTGTTGGTGACATCACGAAGGGTGCCGTTGCGGTCCTGATCGGCCGCCTGCTCCTCGACGAGCCGTGGGCCGCTGCGCTCGCGGGTGTTGCTGCCGTCTTTGGCCACATCTATCCCGTGTTCGCCGGGTTCCGAGGGGGACGCGGGGTCTCGACGGCCTTCGGCGCGTTCCTTGCGGTGAGCCCGCCCGCTGCCCTCGCGGTCGTGACGTTCTCGCTGGTCATCCTGTATCTGTTCCGGTACGCCTCTCTGATGTCCGTGGTTGGCGTGTTCGTTGGGTTCGTCGTCGTCGTCTCCCTGGTGGCGACGCACAACCTCGCCGGCCCGTATGCCGTCTTTGCGGTGCTCACGATGCTCGCAGTCGAGGTCAGTCACCGAGGCAACATCCGGCGCCTGCTCGCCGGCACCGAGCCGAAGTTGGGACAGGGCGGGACGCGGCGCGCCCCAGGCGCGTCTTAGGCGCGCGCGCTCGCCTTCGAGCCGCGCTATAACCGCTCAAATGGCACCCGACTCCACCCTCCGTGACACCTTCCGCCGCGCCGCCGTAGTCGGCGCGACGGCGTGGGGCACCACGCTCGCCGTGCACCTCGCTCGCAACGGGACACGCACAACCCTGGTTACACGTGAGGGCATCGAGGCGGCGACGCTCCAGCGTGAGCGCTCGAACGCCCGACGCCTTCCCGGCGTCGCCTTCCCAGACGATCTCGCTGCGGTTGGTGGCGCGGCTGGCGTGCGCGGCGCCGACCTGGTCGTGTTCGCGGTGCCTTCGGGCACATTGCTGGCGAATGTCCACTCAGTGGCCGCGGCCGTCGCCCTCGATGCCACGATCCTCTCAGCGACGAAGGGTATCGAAGTCGCGACGGGGCGTCGGATGACGGAGTTGCTGGCAGAGGCGTTGCCGGGGCGATCGGTCGCGGCGATCTCCGGACCGAACCTGTCGCGGGAGGTGGTCGCCGGACTGCCCGGTTCCACCGTGATTGCGTCGCGAGGTGGCCGGGTAGACGCCCTGCGAGCAGCGTTCCATTCGACAGCGTTGCGTGTGTATACGTCCGAGGACGTTGCGGGCGTCGAGTTTGGCGGGGCGCTGAAGAACGTCATCGCCATCGCGGCCGGGATGGTGGACGCCCTCGGGTTTGGCGACAACGCGAAGGCGGCCCTCCTCACGCGCGGGCTCGCCGAGATCACCAGGTTGGGCGCCGCCGCGGGCGCCGACCCGCTCACGTTCCAGGGACTGGCCGGCATCGGTGACCTGGTGGCGACCTCGTACAGCCCGCTCTCAAGGAACCGACGACTGGGGGAACTCGTGGGGGGCGGCGAGAGCCTTGCCTCCGCCCTCCAGATGCTGGGGGAGACCGCGGAGGGGGTAACGACCGTCCCTGCCGCCCTTCGCCTGGCCTCGCGGTTGGGCGTGGAGATGCCGATCACGGAGGGCCTCCAGCGGGTCCTGAGGGACGGCCAGCCGCCGTTGGAGGCGATGCGTGTCCTGATGGGCCGGGAGCCGCGCTCAGAGCGCTAGGGCGGCTCCTGAGGGCGTCCACCGGGCGCCAAGCGTAGAATGTGTCTTCTATGACCAACCAACATGACGGTGACGAGCCCGAGGACGACGAGCCGGCGGCGCTGCCTGCGGCAGGCTCAGTACTCGACGAGATCGAGCGGGGCATGCCTCTGCAGCCCGGACATCTGCACGCGCTCTCCGAGCCGAACCCCGACCTGCTCCAGCGGATCATGCGGATGTGGTCAAAGATCACGCCAGAGCGCCGGCGTGACGTCCTCGCGGCGCTTCAGCATGAGGCCGGCGAGCACCCCGTCCTCGACTTCCACCGGATCTACCTCACCGCGCTCCGCGACTCCGACACATCGACTCGCATCCTCGCGGTGCGGGGGCTGTTCGAGGAGGACCGCCCCGAGATCATGCGGGTGCTGCTCCCCATGCTGGTGGAGGACGACTCGACCGATGTGCGCGTGGAAGTCGCCCACACCCTCGGCCAGTTCATCCTCGCGATGGAGTTCGGGCTGGTGGCAGAGGACGACGCCGAAACGCTCATCGCTGGCTTGCGCGACACCATCGAGGACGTGGAGCAGCCGGACGAAGTCCGGGGCGCGGCCCTCGAGGCCCTGGGCGCCGCAAGCGATGAGGCGACGGCCGAGTTGATCTCTGAGCAGTACGAGACTGGTAGCGGCAAGATGAAGATTGCCGCGCTGCGTGCGATGGGACGGAACGCCTCGGATGGTTGGCTGGACCTCCTCATCTACCACTTCGACGACGAAGACCCGGAGGTGCGCGCGGTGGCGGCTGAGGCTGCCGGGTTCCTGCTCCTCGACGAGGCGGTGAGCCCACTAGTCATGCTGGCCACGGAGGACAAGGACAACGACGTCCAGGTGGCTGCGATCAAGGCCCTGGGCGAGATTGCGAGCGACGAGGCCGAACGGATCTTGAACCGCTGGCAGCGCGAGCGCCACGAGCCTCACGTCCGGGAGGCGTTGCGCGAGGCCCTCG
Source organism: Dehalococcoidia bacterium (assembly GCA_004296805.1). Lineage (GTDB taxonomy): Bacteria > Chloroflexota > Dehalococcoidia > UBA2979 > UBA2979 > SURF-43. The sequence goes on along the minus strand of SCVR01000247.1, from coordinate 1,940 downwards.
GCTCGGTGCACCTGATCACACAAGAGATGCGCCATGGCCAGGGCGGCAGACCGGACTTCGCCGACGAGGAGCCGCCGCTGTGAGCGAGCCCTTGACTGGCGCACGTGACGAGTTCTCCGCCGGTGGCGTCGTGTACCGCCGCGGTGCTGAGGGCATCGAGATCGTGATGGTGGGGCGTCGCCGCGAGCGCCTGTGGGCGCTCCCGAAGGGGAAGCCAGACGGCGACGAGGCCCCCGAGGAGACGGCGATCCGCGAGGTGCGTGAGGAGACAGGCCTCGATGCGCGCATCGAGCAGTCGCTGGGCGATGTGACGTACTGGTACACCGGCTTTGACGGCCGGCGGGTACACAAGACCGTCACGTACTACCTCATGGAGGCCATCGGTGGGGATGTGGCGGCGCACGACCACGAGTTCGATGACGTGGTCTGGGTGCACCTCTCGGAGGCCGAGCGGTTGCTGACGCATCGCAACCAGTTGCACATCCTGCGCCGAGTCGCCGAGGTCACGGAGCGGGCAGCGTGACCGCGACTCAGCCGCGTGTGGTGGCCACGGGGCGCCTGGTGCGGCTGCGCGAGAAGACGATCGAGGACGCCGAGCGTGACTACTCGTGGCGGACCGATCAGGAACTCGCCGCATATGACGCCGCTCGTCCGCTGACGGTTCGGTTCACGAACTTCGTGTCCACGATGGCGGAGGAACTGAAGTATCCCACGGCACACCGCCGTACGTACGCCATCGAAGACATCGACAGCGGCAAGCACATCGGCAATGTCATGTACTACGGATACGACGCCACCCAGCGTGAGGCCGAGATCGGGATCACCATCGGTGACCGGGACTTCTGGTCGCGTGGGTATGGCGTCGATGTGGTGCAATCGATGCTGGGCTTCTTGTTCGAAGAGAAGCGGCTGCGTCGTGTGTACCTGCACACGCTGACCTGGAACTACCGGGCCCAGAAGTCGTTCCAACGTGCCGGGTTCGAGCGGATCCGCCAGGTGGCCCGCGGTGGGTATGACTTCATCTACATGGAGGCGACACCGGAGACGTTGGCGCGCTCGTTGCTCCCCTTCGCCCGCGACCTCGAGTGACTCCACCGTCCACCTGATGATGCGACGACGACGTGAAGAGGGCCGCCCATTGGGCGGCCCTCTCGTTCACACTCGCGTGTGGTTGGCCTCGAAGGGCCCGGTCGTTAGGCAGATGCCTTGGCGACGGGGCGGCCCGGGAGGTCCAGGTCGGCCGGGGGCGGTGCAGGGTTCTGCAGGCCCGCGAGGAGCTGGCTGGGCACGAGCGAGCGGAGCTCGTCCGTGGTCCACATGCCGGCCTTGGCGATGGTGCGGTTCGGTACTTCGTCCGAGGCGAGGGCCACGGAGCCCCCCGACACGTAGAAGATCTTGCCGTTGATGTTCCACGCCTGGTCCGACAGCAGGTAGCAGACCATGGGGGCCACGTACTTGGGCTCCCGCAGCTGCTGGACGATCGACTCGGCGCGGACCGGAGCCTGCGCGATACCGGCACGGGCGCGCATTTCGCGGGCGCTGTCCGGGACGCTGGCCGTCATACGGGTCGCCGCGCCCGGCGCGATGCCGTTCGAGGTGACGCCGTAGCGACCGAGGTCGCGGGCGAGGCAGCGGACGCCGCCGGCGATGCCGGCCTTGGCCGCACCGTAGTTGGACTGTCCGGCGTTGCCGTTTAGGCCGGAGCCCGACGAGAACGCGATGACCCGTCCGTAACGGTTCTGGCGCATGATCACGGACGCCGGCTTGGCCACGTTGAAGTAGCCAGTCAGGTGCACGTCCACGACCTCGTCCCACTCGGACTCAGCCAGGTTGAAGATCATGCGGTCGCGGAGAATACCGGCGACGTGGATCACGCCGTCCAGCCGCCCGAAGGCGTCCACTGCCTGCTTGACCATGTTCTCGCCACCGGCCTCAGATCG
>SCVR01000246.1 GCA_004296805.1 Dehalococcoidia bacterium | reverse complement strand
GACGAACTGGACCGCATGGCCGTCGCGCTGGCCACCATCCAGCAGCGCAGCGAGCGCGGCGAACCCGTCCCCGCCCCCGTCCTCCGGGAGGTCATCGAGTCCAGCGCGCGCATGTCCAACCTGATCGAGCAGCGCCCGGACGTCATCTCCCGCCAGGCCGTCACCGCCTACGCCAACGCGGTGGCGACCGGCGCGCAGGTCCTGGAGACCGCCACGGCCGGGCCGGGTGCAGAGGGCGCCCTCGCCGCAGCGCAGCGCGCAGCCAAGGACGGCGCCGTTGTCGCCACCCGCTATCTCGCCACCCAGCCCACCGCCACGCCGACGGCTGCGGCCACCACCACCACCACGCCAACATCGACCCCCACGGTCACGGCGACGCCGACCTCGACTGGCACACCAGCGACGACTCCCACGGTCACGGCGACGCCGACCCCAACTGGCACGCCGACGGCGACCCCCACCGCGAAGCCGGATGACGGCGACATCATCCGCCGCTAACCCCTTCGATCCTCGTCCGCACCACAACGCCCGCTGCATGCGGGCGTTCTGCAATCAGAAGTCTGGATGTCCTCGCGCGTATAGTGCGGGCATCACCCTCTGGGGGCGCCTGTGTCTGCATCGGACCGCCTGCAACACGATTCGGCAGCCTGGGTCACTGAGGGCCTGATCTCCTCCGAGCAACGCGACCTCATCCTCGCGTGGGATCAGCGGCAGGAGCGCGGACGAAGGTCCGTGACCGCCATCCTCTCCATCCTCGGCGCCGTCATCGTCGCCATGGGAATCACCCTGGTGGTAGCCGCGAACTGGCAGGAGATCCCGCTCCTCGTCAAACTCACCGTCGGCGTCATCCTCCTGATCACCATCGATGGCCTCGGGTACTGGGTACGCTTCGGCCCGCTCGCACGCGTGAAGAGCGGCGACGCGGTCATGCTCATCGGAGCGTTCGTCTTCCTCGGTGACCTCGCGCTCGTCACCCAGCAATATGGCATCTACCAGAGCTTCTCCGTCCCCTTCCTCCTCTTCTGGCTCGCCCTGGCGCCGATGCCCTACGTCCTCCACTCGCGCCCGTTCGCGTTCATCGCGGACGCGGCATTCGTCGCCTGGATCGTGACCGAGATCTCAAGGGACGGCTCGCCCCTCCACACGAACAATCCCACGGGAGTCTTCCTCGTCCTCGGCGGGATCGGCGCCACGATCCTCGCCATCGCCACGGCCCACCGCCTCACGCGCTACGCGTCGCTCGCCGGCCCCTCCGAAGTGGTGGGCGGTAGCGTCATGCTCTTCTCGCTCTACATCCTCGGTTTCTACCGCCGGTTCGAGTTCGACGTGCTGGTCGACCGCCCGGTGGCTGCCGCCGTCCTGCTGGTGCCTGCGGTCCTCGTCCTGGCCGCGCTCGCGGCAGACAGCATCGAACGCCGCCGAGCGCATCGAACGAGCACCGGGCGCCTTCCGATCTACGTCGGCGCAACGCTGCTCGCCGCATTCCTGCTCCTGAGTCTGATCGTGTCTCTGGACATGCACACCAATGAGGTCTACGTCTCCATCGCGTTCTGGGTGCTCGCCATTGCCTTCATGGTGGAGCTCGGGTGGCTGGGCGTGACGTACCAGCGGTCCGGCTGGCGGAACGCGGCGCTCGCGTTTGCCGGCCTCTTCCTGATCAGTCGCTACTTCGACCTCTTTGGTTCCTACGGCCAGACTGGGCTCACCTTCATCGGCGCCGGTGTCCTGCTCCTGGTCGTGGCCTTTGCGATCGAGCGCTCGCGGCGGCTCCTCACCCGCATGACCGAGGCGCAACCATGAACCGCCTCCGTGCCCACCCCCGCCTCGCCACCTTCGCCGTCCTGGTGCTGCTTCAGGCGCTCGTGATCATCGGGTTCGTGGTGCGCGAAGAGCGCATCCGCGCGACCGGCCGCGAGATTGTGCTGAAGGCTGTCCCCGTCGACCCGCGCGATCTCCTGCGCGGCGATTACGTCATCCTCGGATACGACGTGCAGTCGATCCCGACCTACAAGGGTCTCGGCCTCCTCCGGGCGGGCGACGAGGTCTACGTGTCCCTCGAACACGTCGGGCGGTACTGGGTCGTCAGTGAGTATCGACCGACCTCGCTTGGGAAGCCGTCGGGCGCCGTCTTCATCACGGGGACCATCGATGTGATCGACAGGGACACGGTCCGGGTGACCTACCCCAACCTCGACCGCTATTACGTGCCGCAGGGGACGGGGAACTTGCCGAAGCCGCCGGACGCCATCGTGATCGTCGACCGTGACGGCAACGCGCGGATCAAGCGGCTTGAGATCGATGGGAAGCCCTGGCCCTAGGCCAAACGGCGGTCGGGCCGCGACCTACTCGAAGCGCACCAGCACGATCGCGCCGTTGTCGATGCGATCCACCGTGTTCACGAACGAAGGTGCGCCAGTGACGAACACGCGCCACTGCTGGGTCGTCGTGTCGAACTGATACACCGCACGGACCTGCCGGCCATCGAGGAGCAGGTGGATGAACCGCAGCGGGTACCCCAGCGGTCCGCGATACACCAACAACGCGATGCCCGTCGGAGGACGCACGCCGATCAGCGCTGCCGACGCCGCTCCCGCGGGCAGCAACGGTTCGAGTCCGGTCAGGCTGCCGAGGTCGGCGCGCGGTGCGCCGGAGTCACCGGCGTTCACCGCCACATACTGCGACCGCTCCAGCAGCAACCCAGTCAACGCCTCGCGAGCGGCCCGGGGGAAGGCCTCCTGGAGCAGTGTCAGCGCGCCCGCCACGTGCGGCGCTGCGGCAGACGTTCCAGAGAACACACCACCCAGCGGGCCGGCTGCCGGTGCGAGCACATCCGGCTTCGCCCGCCCATCCGTCGTCGGTCCTCGCGACGAGTAGTCGGCCTCGAACCGCAGCCCGGAATTCAACGCACCCACAGTGATCACTGTTCCGCTGTCTGCCGGTGCGGCCAGCGATCCATCCGCCACGCTCAACTCCAGCGGAAGCCCCCGGTCCGGCGACCCCACGACCAGCAGGTCGAGTTTGCGGCCGGGGCCGCCCCCCACCGGGCCCGCGATCCGGACGCTGTACGTCCCCGACTGCGTCGCCAGGACCTGGATGTTCTCCAGTGGATCATGCCGGCATGCCTGGATGTTCCTCGACGCCCGAATCAGCGAACCGTCTGGCCCGCGCAGCTCGATGTCGTAGTCGGAGCACGCCTGGCCTGCTGGTTCGTCCCAGCGCAACGACACCGTGATCAGGTCCCCCTGCGCGAACGCGTGCGTGTTGGAAGGGCGCCCCGCCGCAAATTCATGCAGCCCATCGCGGTCGGTGTCGCGATACTGCCCGCTCCAGTGCTGTTGCGCCCAGTTGCCGGCCGCCACCGCCCAGGCCTGCCCCGCCAGCGTGCCGCGGCGGACCGCCTCGTTCACCGCCCCACTGCCATCGCCGAACCCGTTGTGCACGTAGCCCAGCGAGAACGAGACGATGTCCACACGCTCAGAGACGAGGTAGTCGACGGCTGCGTTCAATTCGGTCACGGTCGAGAAGTTCACCAGGTACACCGACGCGTTCGGAGCGATCGAGGTGATCACCTCGGCCGCGCGCCGTCCATGATCCGAGCCGCCCAGGCGTCCGTCCGCGCGGAACGACCGCGCGACCACCTGGCGCGGCAGCGTCCCGCCCAGCGCGTCCTCGTACCCCTCGAAGCCAGTGTCGAGCACGGCCACCTTCACCCGGTGCCCCGTGAACCCGGCCGCCCGCCACCGATCCACACCCATGAACTCCGCCGCCGGCGACAGCGCGCTGGCGATCTGTAGCGGCACGAACGTGCCTGCGGTCAGGACGTCGAGGTCTGGTGACACGTCGAGCACTGCCCGTGCCGCCTTCGGTACGGTCGCCTGGAGCCGCCCACCCGCCTCGAGCTCGATGTGCCCGCCCACCGCGAGGATCGCCGCGCGTGCCGCAGACATCGATGTCCGCGGGGCAACTTCGATCCGCTCGACCTCGTGCGCGACCGTCAGGTCAGAGGTGGCTACCGCCGGTGACAGCGCGGCCGGAGCCGTACCGTCGGCCAACAGCAGCGAAATGCTGAGCAGGCAGGTGACAGTGACCAGAAGCGACAGCGCAAGGATTCGGCGGGAGAGCATGCGGCCTCAGCGTGAGGTGCGGAGGAGGACTGGTGGATCGAGTCTACCCGCGCGACCCGTCAGCGTCCGTGCTCTCACCTCGCGCATACCCGCCTATATCTGACAACTGGCCGCTACGCATGGTGTGTGCTTACCATTCGCGCCGTTGGAAAGGGACACACATGACACGATTGACCCGCATTGTCTCGGTGGTCGCGATCGCCGCAATCACCCTCACTGCCGCCGCCTGCGGCGACAAGAAGAAGGAAACCCCGGCCACTGCGACTCCCGCGCCGGCGAAGGCCGCGAGCGCGACGGCGGTGGCCACGCAGGCCGCGGCTAAGCCACTGACCATCACCGGCTCGGACTACGCCTTCGCCGTGGACGGCCAGGCCTCGCCCGGCATCCAGACCATCACCTTCAAGAACGCCGGCAAGGAAGACCACGAGCTCCAGCTCGTCCGCCTCGATCAGGGGAAGACGATCGTGGACGCCCAGAAGATCCTGGCCACGCCCGGGGCGGCCATCCCGGACTGGGTGAAGTTCGCCGGTGGCGCATGGGCTATCCCGGCTGGCGGCCAGAGCACCATGACTGCGAAGCTGGAGACCGGCCCCTACATCCTGCTCTGCTTCGTGGAGTCGCCGGACAAGGCCCCGCACTTCGCCAAGGGCATGGTTGGCGCCATCGACGTGAAGGGTGACCAGGCCAAGGACGCCGCTCCGACCGCCACCCTCGCCATCGAAGCGTCCGACAACGCCTTTAAGCTTCCCGCCGAGGCCACCGCTGGGAAGGCGATCATCTCCCTGAAGAACACCGGCAAGGAATCCCACTTCGCCGGCTTGATCCGTGTGCCGGACGGGATGCCGTATGAGGCGTTCACGAAGCTCCTCCTGACTCCACCCCCGGCAGCCGCTACCCCGGCTGCAGCCGCCTCGCCACGCCCCTCGGCCACGGCGAGCGCTACCGCTGCCGCAGCCGCCGCAGCGGCACCACCCTCCGGGGTCTCCGGTGGCGTGGGCGCGCTTTCTGCGGGCGGACAGGCGTGGAGCACCACCGACCTGAAGGCGGGTACCTACGCCGTCGTCTGCTTCGTGCCTGACGCGAAGGGCGTCCCCCACGCGGCGCTCGGCATGATCAGCAAACTCACGGTGAAGTAGCCGCTTCCCGGCACTCGGATGGACGCCCGCGGCTCACCCCGCGGGCGTCCTCGTCTCCGGCTCCGATCCCTTCCGCACCGGCGTGGGAAGATCACCTCAGCCGGTTGAGGCGGAAGGCGCATCGATGCCCGACGACGTCATCGCCATCGCCACGCTCCTCGGTGACCTCGGCTTCACCGCGGCCGCCTCCCAGCGCGCCGTCCGCGTGCAACTCCACGCCGCTGGCCTCACCAACCCGTCGAAGAAAAACATCCAGCGCGCCAAACGGGACGCCGTCGAAGAGATCGTCCGCTCCCGCATCGCCCGTTCCTGCGGCTCGCCACCCTGCGACCGCGTCCTCGCCACCAGCGGCCGCGAGGTGATCGAGGTCGACCCATCGTTCTGCGAGGTCTGCCGTGGCAGCGAAGGAGAACGGGCGCTGATGGAGATGGCGGACGCACTCGTCGCTGCCGGGCGGCCTCGCCTGCTCGTGATCGGTGGCTCGCCCGGCAGTCGCACCCACATCCGAGACGCCCTGCGGGGTCGCCCCATCCATCTGGAACTCCTGGAAGGCGACCGCGCCACCGGGGAGAAGCGCGCCCGCGAACTGTCCGCGAGCGCGGACGTCATTGTGATCTGGGGCGGCACCATCCTCGACCACAAGGTCAGCCAGCCCTTCGCCGACCTCGGCGAGTTCTCCGCCAAGCGCATCACCATCGCCCAGCGGGGCGCCGCCTCCCTCGCCCGGGGCGTCATCGAGCACCTGCGGCGGACGCGCTAGGCGTCCGCAGGTGCTCCGGGTGAACCGAGGCATCCCGGGGAGCCGCTCGCCGGGACGTTCCTCCCGATCGGAGGGTGACCGTAGCCTCCGCCATTACCGGCCTACCACGAGGACACTCAGAGGTGAGACCAAGGGAGTGTTGTGATGTGGCATTCGTATGGCTGGGACAACGGTGACTGGTTTGGGATGACGCTCATGATGGCCTTCATGTGGGTACCGATTTTGGTCCTGGTGGTCGTCCTCGTTCGATCGCTTTCCGCAGGTGGGGGAGGCAGTTCACCACAGGTACATGATTCCGCTGAGGACGAAGCGCGACGTGCTTACGCACGCGGAGATCTGGATCGGGAGCGGTTCCTCCAGATCACATCGGATCTCCGTGAAGGTCGCCCCGGCGGGCCGAAGTAGGCGCCCGCCGCAGCCGACTCCCAGCCCTCACGCTCACCTTCCGCGAAGGTGGGCCGACGCGGTACGCTCCCGTGGCTGCACACGAAGAAGGAGCGCCGCCATGTCCCTGCTGAACAAGGTCTTCGGCTCTCCCAAGGCGACCTACCGAGGCGTCACCAACCAGCCCCCGCAGGACTGCTGCTTCGGCAAGCCCCTGATGCCCCGCTGGCGCGGCCCGCAGGTCATGGAAGACGACAGCAAGGCGATGGGCTTCGTCTGCCACCAGTGCGGCCGCGAGTACCTCCCGCTTGAGGTCAACGAGCACCGCGTCCTCAAGCGCCGCGCCTAGACACCGCTGGCACGCGGCCCCGCGAGCCTCACTCCCCCAGCACGATCCCCTTCGACAGGTCGATGAGGTCGTCCGCACTCACCTCAATGCCGCTTTTCGCGAGGTCGTCGAGGGTGGCCGGGTCGATCGAGTGTCCGCGGCGCACCTCCTCACGGAGTTCACCTACGGCCTCCTCGCGTCGCTCACGCGCTTCGCGCGTCAGTTCGAGTTCCTCCGCCACGCGCTCGCGCAGGATCCGCTCGGGTGCCTCCGAGGCCTGCGGGACGCGCGCCTCCATCACTCCGCTCAGTGTCGAGTAGCGGTTCCCCGCGATGAAGTGCAGCGGCCGCGTCTCGGGCTCCCCGACCAGCCACCGATCGTCGAACGATTGAGGGTCCACCTGCACTGAGGTCACGAGCCCCGCGAACAGGATGTGGTCGCCAACCGGATACGCCTCCACGACCTGGCACTCGATCCACGCCACGCACCCCTTTACCAGGGGCGCCGTGATCGTCTTCGGCACGAACGTTTCCAGCTGCGTCGCTTCGAACTTGTCAACGTGCTCGCCCGACAGGGTGCCGAGGTACTGCACGTGGTGCAGGAGCAGGCGCGACGGGATGTTGATCGCGAACTCCTGCGCGTGCTGGATCATCTCCGCCGTGTACCGCTCCTGACCCACCGCGATCCCCACGATCGGCGGCTTCGCAGACAGCGGCATGTGCCACGAGATGGGGACGATGTTCGTCTTCCCCCGCCACGCCGTGGTCACCAGCGCGACCGGACCGCCCAGCAGGACCCGGCCCGCCGAGGCGTTCGCGCGGTCCTCGATTCCGTCAGGCGGCTGGTTGAACACGTAGTCATTCGCCATGCGTCGAGTATAGGTGTGGGTAAAGGTGCACCTCCGCGGCGGGGGCGCAGACTCCCGCGCTCGACTCCGTGACGTGACCCCACTGCCACCACCTTTAGACTCGTCCGGTGAAGGTCAACCGCTTCCTCTGGGTCGCCGTCCTCGGCGCCATCCTGCTGGCGTCCGCCGCCGCGCGGCCTGCCGAGGCCACCCCTTCCGGCGACGCGATCCGCGGCGATGTCCCCACCTCCGGCATCGCCCTCGGACAGCTGACCGTCGACATGCCGCCCGCCGACGTGGTGGGTTCTCTTGCCATCCGAGGCTGCAACGCGCGCACACTCGCCGTCGTGCGCGGCGGCGCGCTGCTGACCTACGTCGTCGGTGCCCCGTCCTTCGTGAACGACGCGTTCCCGGCGAGCATGGCTTCCGGCTCGTTCCTCGTCTACGCCTGCGACGGCACGCGCCCCGCCGTGGCCGTGGCTACTCCGCTCTCGCCATCGTCATCGACGCCCGGCGCCGCAGTCACCGGCCCGCGCGCTCAACTCAACTTCGCTGCTTCCGTCAGTGCCGCTGACCGCGCGACCGCGACCTCGCAGATCAAGGCCCTCGAGGACTACTGGCAGCGCGAGGTGGGACTCACGTTCGAGGGCCTGAAAATCATCGTCGCCCAGGACTTCGAGAGTGAACTCGCCGACACCTACGCCACCGCCACACGACGGACGCGCGCGGAGGCGATCACCAACTTCAACAACAACCGCTGGGTCGCGGTCGCCATCCCACAGTCGTACCCGGACGGCAAACCGCTCGTCCTATCGATCGCGACGAGATGGCCGTCCGCCCCCGACGAAACCTCAGCGATCTGGGTGATCGCGCACGAGTACTACCACTTGGTCCAGGACCGCCTCTCCGACAACCAGATCTCAGACGCGCCGCTATGGGCCACAGAGGGCTCCGCCGACTACGCCGCCTATCGGTACATCGACTCCCTGACCGGTAACACCACGTCACTCACGGCCCGACTCCGCCCCGCTGCCGCGCTGACCACGGCCTCGATCTCATCCCTCAACCAGGGCTGCAGCACGGCCCGCCGGCAGAGCGGAGAGTGCAGCCCTCTGGATCCGTACCGCGTCGGGTCGCTGGCGCACGCATGGCTGGCTGACCGCACGACGCCAGCCGCCCCGTCCGAGTTCTGGAGGAAGTTGCGCTTCGCGACGAACTGGGAGACCGCGTTCCAGACAACCTACGGACTGTCCACCACTGACTTCTACCGCGACTTCGAGGCCTTCCGTGCCGAATCCTCACCCGTCATCCGAGGCCGCATCACCGTCAATGGCACAGCCCCAGAGACTGGGTGGCGCTTCTTCATCTGCCGCGCAGACGGCCCCACTGGCCAGTTGTGCCCGGGCGTGTCCATCCAGACGGACGGCCGGTTCGAGATGGCCATTGCCGCCGCGACCAACTATCGCTTGTTGTACGACGACCCCGGCTGCGACCGCGGCGGATACCTGGCTGCGACCGCGGACACCCTGACGCCCTCGCTGGTCTCCGCGCGGTCGATCGCGCTCGGCGTCACCGCCGTGACGCTCCCTACCATCAACATCCAGGGCGTCTGCGCCACTGTCATCGGACGGCTCGAAGACTCCACGGGACGAGGCATCCCCGATGTCAGCGTTGCTGCCTGCTTCGTGGACCGCTGCATGTTGTTCGGGGGAAAGACCTCCGCCACCGGCGCCTTCTCCCTTAGCACGACCGAAGGTTCTGCGATCGTCTCCGTGAACGCCGGCAAGTGCGTCGGCTGGTACTACCACCCCGCCGGCGCCGTACGTTCCAGCGCCGAGAGCCAGCGTGTCATCTTCAGTGCAGCCACCTCACCCACCGCCATCACCTTCCGCATCCCCGCAACCGCCAACGCCACCTGCCTCGGCTAGCACCGAGGGCCACACCCCACACGCGGAAGGGGCGCCCGTTTGGGCGCCCCTTCCAGCTCACCACACACCGAGGTCTACCGCGACCGCGCCATCCGCTGCAGGCGCGCGATGCGCTCCTCGGTCGGCGGGTGCGTCGAGAACAGGTTGCGCGCGCTCAGGCCGGCGAACGGGTTCACGATGAACAGGTGCGCCGTCGCCTGCGGCACGTTCATCGGCATCCGCCGCGCGCCCATCTCCAGTCGCTGCAACGCCGAGGCCAGCGCCTCTGGGTCGCCTGAGACCGTCGCGCCGTCGGCGTCCGCCTCGAACTCACGTGAGCGCGAGATCCCCATCTGGATGAGGGACGCTGCGATCGGAGCCACGAGGATCGCCAGGATGCCGCCACCGCGGTTGTCCCGATCGCCGCCGCCGCTGAACATCCCGATCCAGCCGATCATCGAGATGGCCGATGCGATCGCGGCCACCACGCTGTTGATCAGGATGTCGCGGTTCTTCACGTGCGAGATCTCATGGCCCAGGACCGCGAACAACTCGCGGTCGGACAGCAACTGGCGGATGCCCGAGGTCACCGCGACCGCGGCGTGCTTCGGGTTCCGGCCGGTCGCGAAGGCGTTCGGCTGCGGGGAGTCCATCGCGTACACGCGCGGCATCGGCATGTCCGCGCGGCGCGCGACCTCCGCCACCATGTCGAACAGCGCCGGATCCTGTTCACGCTGGATCTCACGCGCGTGCGACGAACGCAGCACGATATCCGCCGAGAACCAGTACGAACCCGCGTTCAGCAGCAGCGAGAAGAAGAAGAACATCATCGCGCCGCTGGCGCCGCCAATGGCCCCACCGACGGCGATCAGCAGCCCGCTGAGGGCGGCGAGCAGGACGACAGTCTTCAGGTTGTTCATGCCGGGACTCCGCAGGGGTGATCTCTCGACAGCCCTATCCTACCGCTGGGCTCGGGTTCGAGTTGCAAGCGAAGTGCTAAGCCCGTGTGAGGGTGTCGCCCGCCACCCGACCGGGATCGAGGCACACGGCGGCGCACCAAGCGCGCATCGAGGGCGCATCGAATGAGTGACGGCCCCCAGAGCAGTCCACCCGACACGGCCGGTACGACCGGCGTCCGGCGCGTCCTCACCGTCTTCGACGTCACCAACGTCACCGTCGGCGCCATCGTCGGAGCGGACATCTACGTCGCCTCTGCCATCACCGCCGGGCTCCTCGGCCCGGCCTCGCTCCTCGCCTGGCTCGCCGCTGGCGTCGTGGCCACCATCCTCGCCCTCACCCTCGCCGAATGTGCACGCGTCGTCCCCACGGTCGGCGGGCCCTACGCCTACACCTCGAAGGCGTTCGGGCCCCTCCCGGGGTTCCTCGCCGGCTGGTCGATGTGGATCGCGGAGATGACGGCCATGCCGGTCTTCGCCATCGCCTTCTCCTCCTACCTCGGCCACTTTGTCGCCCTCAGCAACTTCGAGACCCACGCGGTACGGATTGGGTTCCTCGCCGTACTGACCGTCGTGAACGTCGTCAGCGTGCGCGCCGCCGGACGCGTGAACGACGCGCTCACCCTGCTGAAACTGATGCCGCTCGCCATGCTCGTAGTCGCCGGCCTCGGATACGCCGTGCTCCACCTCGACACGACAAAGGACCACCTCACACCCTTGGCGCCCTTCGGGCTCTCCGAGTTCCCCCGCGCGCTGATGCTGATCGTCTGGGCGTACGCCGGCTTCGAGTTGTCCACGGTGCCAGCGGGCGAGGTCGTCAACCCGGGCCGCACGATCCCGCGCGGGATCGCCGTCGGGATGGCCATCGTGACCACCTTCTACCTCGTGACCAACCTCGTCGTGACCGCGGTCGTCCCGTACGAGGAGCTCATGGTGAGCAACACCCCGCTCGTGCTGGCGGGTACCGCGGTCTTCGGCGCCGCCGGGGCGACGATCATGGCCGCCGGCGCGATGGTCTCTGTCGCCGGCTCAGACGAGTCCGACATGCTCGGATCGTCGAGGCTCGCCTACGCGATGGCGGCAGACGGCCTGCTGCCCCGCGCAGTCGCGTCCCTGCACCGGAAGTTCCGCACCCCGCACGTCGCCCTCATCGCGCAGGGCGCGATCGCCATGGCGCTCTCGTTCGTGGACGTGCTGTCGAGCCTGATCTCCTTCGCCGTGGTGAACCTCGCGTTCTCGTTCCTGCTCTGCGCTGCCTCGCTCTGGCGCTTCCAGCACGGGCACCCAGCGGACCTCGCAGCCGTCGCACGGCCGAGGACGGGCTGGCGCGGTCGGGGCACGCGCTTCCTCCCCGCCTCCGCGATGGTCGTGTGCGTGGGGCTCCTCGCGGCAGCGACGCACCGCCAGCAACTGCTGGCACTCGCAGTGCTGCTCGCCGGACTCGCCATCTACACCGTCGCCGCGCCGAAGCGCGCGAACGAGTCCGCCCTCGAGTGGGTGCAGGACCGCGAGCGCATCCTCAGACGCCTCGCCCGGCGTCGCATGCGATTCCTCGGCGGCCCGATGGGCTGGAGCCGCGGCCACACGACGCCGCCCCGCCGGCCGAGGACGTAGCCTCGCTACGCCGCGGGCGGACGCTGGATCAACTCGATCCGCACGTTGTCGGGACAGCGGATGAAGCAGATCCGCTGCACCGGCGGCGTCGACGGCGGTGGCGGCGCCTGCAGGACCACGGCGCCGAGCGCCGTCAGCCGCGCGAGGTCCGCCTCCAGGTTGTCGGAGTCGAACCCGAAGTGCTCCAGCCCCTCGTGCGCATTCGCGTCGCCCGGACCCAGCGTCTCGTTCGTCCGCGCACCCGAGATGTTGACGGTGATCCCATTCTCCGACCGGCACGCCACGAAGCGGTCGCCCACGTCCCGCACCGTGTCGCTCACGATCGTGAAATTGAACGCGTTCACCCACCAGTCGGCGACGGCCTTCGGGTCATGCGCCTTCATGTGGATGTGGTTGATGTTGAACGGCATCGGTCGCTCCGGGTGGCTGCGCTGACGGTGACGGCGAGAGCGTAGCGGAACCCGCACACCACACGAAGAGGCCGCCCTCGCGGGCGGCCTCCTTGTGTGCATCCGAGGCGGCCGAAGCCGCTCGACGCAGCCTCGGCTAGAGGCCGAGCTGCTGCGCGACCAGCTCGCGGTGGAAGTCAGCGTCACCGAACGCCAACTCCGCACGCTTCTGGCGGCGGTAGAACAACTGGATCTTGTAGTCCTTGGTGAAGCCGATACCACCGTGGATCTGCTGGCCGTGGGCGACCACGCGACGCGTCGCCTCCGAGCACCACGCCTTCGCCATGTTCACGGCGATCGAGGTCTCACCGGCGGGCTGCCCCGACGCGATTGACCAGGCGGCCTTGTACATGATGAAGCGGGAGCCATCGACGTCTGTGACCATGTCCGCGCACTTGTGCTGGATGGCCTGGAACGAACCGATCGGGCGGCCGAACTGCACGCGCTCCTTGGCGTAGTCGACAGCGATCTCGAAGTCCATCTGCGCGAGGCCCACCAGGTAGGCGCACTCCGCGACCGTGTACTTCTGGATCACCGGCGCCAGCGCCGCCCAGCCCGCACCCTCAGCGCCGAGCAGCGTGCCCTTGGCGTTGTTGAGGACGACCTCGCACTGCTTGTCGCGCGCGATGGTCTGCAGCACGGTCGACTTCACGCCGGCCTGCTTCGTCGGGACGATCGCCAGCGTCACGCCCTTGGAGGAGCGGGCCGCGACGATGAGGTAGTCCGCCACGTGCGCGTCCGGCACGAACAACTTCGTGCCGTTGATCGTCACGTCGTTGCCGGAAACGGTCGCCTGCGCCTGGATGCCAGCCTCGTCGAAACGGGCGGACGGCTCGGTCAGTGCCAGCGAGAAGATGACCTCACCCGCGGCGATCTTCGGCAGGAACTCCTGCTTCTGCGCCTCGGAGCCGGCCTCGAGGATCGGCACCGCGCCGCCGAAGACGGAAGACATGTACGGCCCCGGGACCAGCGCCCGGCCCAGTTCCTCGACCAGCACCATCTGGTCGACGAAGTCGAAGCCTGCGCCGCCGTACTGCTCAGGAACCAACAGGCCGTGCCAGCCCTGCTCCGCCATCTTCTGCCAGAGGACCGGGGAGTAACCCTTCTCGTCCTCTTCCATCTCCCGGACGTGGGTCTCCGGGCACTCGTTCTCCAGGAACTCGCGCGCCGAGTTCTTCAGGAGTTCCTGCTGTTCGTTCAGTCCCAGGTCCACTGTGTATCCCTCCCAATCGCGGCCAGCGAGACTGCCGGTCCGCGTGTTCTCTCTCGATGCGTCCTCCCGTGAGGACTAGCCGCGCGGCAGCCCCAGGCCCCGCGTGGCGATGACGTTGCGCTGGATCTCGTTCGACCCAGAGAAGATGGAGTGCGGCACCGAGCCCACGTAGTCGTGGATGTGTGCAGCCTGCATCGGCGCGTACTTCGACGTGCGGTCCCACACGTTCGCGTACAGGCCCCACGCCTTGCTCTGCGTCCGGGACAGCCGCTGGTGCAGTTCCGAGCCGAAGGTCTTGTTGACCGAGGCCTCGTAGTTCGGCACCTGGCCGCGGTTTTGGATCGTCACAATGCGGAACGCGAAGTTGAACAGCACTTCCGTCTCGATGGCGCGGTCCGCCAGCTCAAGGCGCGTCGTGTTCCAGTCCTGTCGGCGGTAGGACTTGCCCTTGCCGCTCAGGAACTCCTTCATCTCGCCCATGCCCCGGCGGTACGAGACCGCGCCGGCGATGCCGGAGCGCTCGAAGTCGAGGAGGGTCATCCCCACGTACCAGCCGCGGTTCTCCTCGCCGACGATGTTCTTCGCCGGCACACGGACGTCCTCGAAGAACGTCTCGTTGAACCCGTGCTCCCAGCCCATGTTGATGAGCGGGCGGACCGTCAGGCCCGGGGACTTGATGTCCATGATCATGAAGGAGATGCCGCGGTGCTTCGGCGCCTGCGGGTCGGTCCGCACGAGGGCGAACAGCCAGTCGGCGAAGTGCGCGCCAGACGTCCAGATCTTCTGGCCGTTGATCACGTACTCGTCACCGTCGCGGACCGCACGCGTCTGCAGCGAGGCCAGGTCCGAGCCCGCGCCCGGCTCCGAGTACCCCTGCGCCCACGCCACCTCGCCGGAGAGGATGCGGGAGAGGTGCTCCTTCTTCTGCTCAGGCGAACCGTGGACGATCAGGGTCGGCCCGAGCATCGAGACGCCCATGCCGCCGACGGACGGCGCTGCCGCCTCCGCCATCTCCTGGTTGTAGATGAACTGCTCGATCGTGGAGAGTCCGGCGCCGCCGTACTCCTTGGGCCACGCGGGGGCGATCCAGCCCTTGTCCGCCAGAGCGGTCGCCCACTCCTGCGCGGTCGCGCGGCGCTTCGGGTCTTCCGACTTGCGGTCGGCCTGCCAGCCGCCCGCGAAGCCCTCGCCCTCACCCGTCGCCTCACCGGCCTTCGGGCGGTAGGGCTCCGGCAACTTCTGCTGAATGAAGCCACGAACTTCCTGGCGGAACTTCGCCTGCTCCGGGCTATCGCTCCAGTCCATCGGGTGTCCCTTCTCCCTCATATCGGTACTGCGCGTCTGCTGCAGTCCGGCCTGAGGACACGCGGCGACTGCCGCGATGACTCGATCCTCCGACTGCCCCAGATGAGGCAGCACGTCAGACACGGGCGAGCGCTCAGAGGCGTGGACAGCCGCGCGCGACGTCCCCCGCCATCCCCGACTGCCGCAGTCGGGCGCGCGACCGCACTATCCTCGGATTCGCCTGCCGGGTCAACCACGCAAATGGGCCCCGGGTAAGCACGAATCTGGCCGGTTGACCCGTGCTCCCGCGGGCCGCATGATCCCCCCACGCGGGGTTTCAGGGAGTCCACCCATGCGATTCGGTTCTCGCGGTCGTGACGACGAGGGGCGGCCCGTGCCTCCAACACCACAGCCGGCTGTCCCGGTACAGCCCGCGTCGCACGCACAGACCACCCCGCAGGCTCCCTCGCTGGATCGGGTCGTCCCACCCAGCAAGCGCCTCCAGCGCGTCGCCGAGCACTTCCACCAGCAGACCGAACTCCTCGCCGCCATGCGCGAGCAGTTCGAGGCTGAGATGGAGCCGATGCAGGAACTCCTGGTTCGCCAGGCGCAGGCCATGCACCGCCTCATGTCCAACCTCGAAGAGCGCCTCCGCCCACTCAACGAGTACGCCGACGGTGAAGAGGCCAACCTCCACGCCCTTGAGTCACGTATCGCCGCCGGCGGCCCGGACCACGTCGCCCGTGCCTTCCAGCCCTACCTCGAAGACCAGCGCAACCGCATCAACGCCACCCGCAACCAGATCGAGCAGCAGCGCGTCCCCTTCGCCCAGTACGGCGAGGACGCCCGCGACGCCGTCGAGGTTGCCCTCTCTCGCTTCGACCACGACATGGACGCCCTCGAGCAGAACCTCGCCGAGCAACGCCGCGTCATGATGCGGATGCTGGACGCCATGCGGTCTGAGGCGTTCGCCGCCGTGAAGGCCTACCTCGATGGCCGCCAGGAGGCAGTCGGCCAGATCGCCGGCGCAGGCTCCACCGACCCGCAGGAGATCGGCCGCGCGATGCAGGCCCTCCGCAGCGAGGTCGAAGGCATGGCCCGCCAGTCTGACCACATCAAGCAGGTCCTCGACAAGACCGACCTCTCGGACCGCCAACTCGTCTCCATGTCCGTCGTCGGCCCCCGCGCGATGCAGGCCCAGGCAATGCCAGCGATGCCCGCGCAGCCGGCCACCCCGCCCGCGCCCGCCATCACCATGGAAGACGTCGACGGGGCCAGCGCCGCCTCCGACGCCTAGCCCCTCGCACCTCGCACCCACAGAGAGGGCGGCCTTACGGCCGCCCTCTCTTGTGTACCCACGCTCGCTGCTACGCGACCGTCGCCTCCACCACCTCGGGCTCACCGGCCTTCCGAGTGAAGGTGAACTCGCCGTCCACCACATCCACCGTCACCACGTCGCCCGCCTGATAGGCGCCAGCGAGGATCTCCCGCGCCAGCGGGTTCTCCACCTTCCGCTCGATCAGCCGGCGCAGCGGACGCGCCCCGAAGTCGGGGTCGAACCCTTCCTTCGCGATCAGCGCCACTGCCGCATCCGTGACCACCAGCGTCACCTTCCGGTCCGTGAGCCGCTGCGCCACGACGTTCACCTCGAGGCGTGCGATCTGC
>SCVR01000245.1 GCA_004296805.1 Dehalococcoidia bacterium | reverse complement strand
TACACAGCCTCAGTCGAGAAGCTCGACGACGCGCTCGCGGCGCGCCGGACCCGCCTCAGCCAGGCCGAGGCCAGCCTCGGAGGCTCACTGCGGTTCATGATGTACGCCGGTTTCGTCATGATCGTCGGGTTTATGACCGCGGTGGGCGGAGGCAGGGGGCGGGCTCACACCGTGATGGTCCTCGGGGTCACCGCGATCATCGCCTTCAACCTCGTCCTCGCGACGACCCTCGACTACCCGTTCTCCGGCGACGTATCGGTCAGCGCGGAGCCGTTCCACACCGGCGGCCTCGCCCGGTTCTTCTCGCCCTAACCGGCTGAGGTCGTCCGCTACCCCTTGGTCAGGACCGCCGGGTTCGCCACGAGGATCGGGCTCCCGTTCGCGAACGCGAGGATGTGCTCGATCGTCGCGCCGTACATGCTCTCGTAGCGGTCGCGCGTCACATAGCCGAGGTGGGGCGTGGCGATCACGTTCGCCATCTTCAGCAGCGGATGCTCACCGCCGAGCACCGGCTCGTCCTCATACACATCGACCGCCGCGAAGCCCGGCCGCCCCCGCCGCAGCGCCTCCGCCAGCGCCCCCTCGGCGATGATCGGCGCGCGGCTCGTGTTGACGAGGAGCGCGGTCGACTTCATCCGCGCGAGGTCGTCCGCAGTGATGATCCCGCGCGTCTCGCCGTTCAGCGGGAGGTGGATCGAGAGCACGTCCACCGTCTGGAAGAGCGCCGCGCGACTGGCCGCGACCTCGTAGCCCGCCTCCCGAGCGCGCCCCAGCGATCCCTCGCGCCCCCAGCACACGACGTCCATCCCGAACGCCTTGCCGACCGTCGCGACGACACTCCCGATCTTCCCCAGCGCGTAGATCCCCAGCGTGCGCCCGGTCAGCGAGGTCCCGAGGGTGGTCTGCCACGCCCCGCGCTTCAACTGCTCGACCTCGAACGGCAGGTGCCGCAGCGACGCGAGGATCAGAGCCCATGTCAGTTCGGCCGTCTCGTTCGGACTCCCCCGCCCGCCGCCCGCCGACACCACAATCCCACGCTCTGTGCATGCGTCGAGGTCGATCGCCGCCGTCCCGCCCGTCATGCTGATGAGCCTGAGGTTCGGCAACCGCTCGATCAGCCCCCGCCGGAACCGCGTCCGCTCCTGCGTCAGTACGACCGCGTCGAACTCCCGCAGCCACTCCGCCAGCCGGTTCATGTCCCGCTCCGGCTCGCTGAACGTCACCACCTCGTGCCCGCTCAGCCGGTGGAAGTTGCTCAGTTCGCGGAACACACCCTGGTAGTCGTCGATGACCGCGATCTTCATGGGAGCTCCTGTCCTGGCGGAGGTGACTCTAATGCGTCTCCACCACGACCTCGCCCGTGCGGGAGGCGATCGCGTAGCGCAGCGCTCGATGTTCGGGGAGCGCCAGTTCAGGATCGGCTTCGAGGAGGGCTGAGGCTTCCTTGCGGGCGGCGTCGATGAGGGGGGCGTCGAGGAGGCTGGCGACGCGGAGGCCGGCGACGCCGGACTGCGCGGTGCCGAAGAGGTCGCCGGGGCCGCGGAGTTGCAGGTCGGCCTCGGCGAGCGCGAAGCCGTCGCTGGTGCGCTCCATGACGCTGAGACGGTCCTCGGCCTCGGCGGAGGGGTCGTCGGCGAGCAGGAAGCAGTGCGAGGGGTACTCACCCCGGCCGACGCGACCGCGGAACTGGTGCAACTGCGCGAGGCCGAAGCGGTCCGCGCCTTCGATCACCATCACCGTCGCGTTCGGCACATCGATGCCCACCTCCACGACGGCGGTGGAGACGAGGATGTCCGCCTCGTGCGCGGCGAACGCGCGCATCACGCGGTCCTTCTCGCGTGCGGGCATGCGGCCGTGCAGCAGCAGGATGCGCTCCGCGAGTTCCGGGAACTGCTCCGTGCGCAGCCGCTCGTACTCCTCGGTGGCGGCGCGGGACTCGATGACCTCCGAGCCCTCGACGAGCGGGCAGATCACGAAGGCCTGGCGGCCGGCGGCGACCTCCTTGCGGATGTGCTGGAACGCCTCGACGCGCTGGATCGGCGGCAGGAAGCGGGTCTCGATCGGGACGCGCCCGGCGGGCATCTCGTCGATGATCGAGAGGTCGAGGTCGCCGTAGGCGGTGAGGGCGAGCGTGCGCGGGATCGGCGTGGCGCTCATCACCAGCAGGTGCGGGGTGAGCGGCCGGCCCTCGGCGCCCGATGCTTCGATGCCCTTGCGGCGCAGTTCGCCGCGCTGCATCACGCCGAATCGGTGCTGCTCGTCGACGACCGCGAGGCCGAGGCGGTGGTAAGTGACGCCCTCCTGGATCAGCGCGTGCGTGCCGACGACGATCTGCGCACCGCCGAAGCGGATCGCGTTGAGCGCGTCCTTCCGCTCGGCCGCCCTCGTTGAGCCGGTAAGCAGGACGACACGCACCTGCAGCGGCAGCCCCGCAACGGTGACGAGGCCGTGCAGCGGCGGTTCCGGCTCCCCCGACAGCAGGCGGCAGAGCGTGCGGTAGTGCTGTTCCGCCAGCACCTCGGTCGGCGCCATCAGCACCGACTGGTATCCCGCCTGCACCATCGAGAGCATCGCGGCGAGCGCGACCACGGTCTTCCCGGAGCCGACGTCGCCCTCGAGCAGGCGCGACATCGCGTGCGGTTGCGCGATGTCCTCGCGCACGTCGTTGAGCACGCGCGCCTGCGCCTTCGTCAGCGCCCACGGCAGCGTGCGGAGGAAGTCGTCCGCGACGGAGTGCACCTCGATCGCCGGGGCGTCGCCGCTGCGCCACTCGCGCCGCCGTGTCTGCACGCCCACCTGGATCGCGAGCAGTTCGTCGAAGGCCAGCCGTCGACGCGCCTCGCGCAGCGCCTCGTGCGAGTCGGGGTAGTGGCACTGCCGCGTCGCCTCCATCAGACCGAGCAGGCCGAGGCGCTTTCGGATCTCCGCCGGCAGCGGGTCCTCGATGCGGTCGCCGTACCGTTCGAGGAGTTTGGCGATGGCGGTGCGCATCGTGCGCTGGGGCAGCCCCTCGGTCAGTGGATAGACGGGGACGAGACGGCCGGTGTGCTTGCCTTCCCCGTCAACCTCGAGGCGCTCCCACTCGGGGTTCGAGTACTGCGGGCGGTTGCGGAAGCGCGCGACCTTCCCGGCGAGGGCGATCTCCGCGCCCTCGGGGAGCGCGCGCGCCATGAACGGCTGGTTGAAGAAGGTCGCCGTGATCCGTGATCCGCCCTCGTCCTGGACAACGACCTCGGTCGATCGCATCTTCCCGCCGCGCCCCATGCGCACCTCGCGCGAGGAGACAACGCGTCCGCGGACGGTCTGCTCTTGGTCGACGCGCAGCGCGGCGATCGCGACCGTCTGGGAGAAGTCGGTGTGCCTCGACGGGTAGTGCTGGAGGGCGTCGCGCACGACGTGGATCCCCATGCGCTTCAACCGGCCGAGGTGCGCCGGCCCCAGCCCCGTGCCCGCCTGCTCGATCGGGAGGTCGAGGCCTGCCGCCCCCGGCGCGATCTTCTCCTTTGCCGCCGCGCGAGGCCGTGTGGTGGGGGCCTCGCCATCAGGGAGCGGCGCCTTCGCACGTGCGGGCTTCTTCGTCGCGGTGCGCGGCGCTGCGCTCATCCGCGTGGTGCCGCGCGTGACCGGGGTGAGCGCGTCCTCCAGCGTCAGTTCACGCTTCACGGTGGCGAGGGCTCGGCGCAGCCACGCGGCGCGCTCCTCGACCGTCAGGGATCCGAAGCCGCTGCTGGGGAGTGCCCCGATCATACGGAGCACGGCGGAGCCGGGCGGCTCCCCGCGCGCCTGCTCGCGCAGCACCGTGTCGAGCCCGCCGGGCACGGTGAAGTCGTATGCGCCAGCGTCGAGTTCACGCTGGAGCACGCCACGGAGGCGGGGCAGGTCGGCCGTCATGCCTCGATTATGCGCGCCCGGCTAGGTGGGGAGGAACGACGGCGACTGCTCGTCCGGGGCGCGGGTGACGCCGGCCGAAACGGCGCCGGGCCCCACATGCACGCCAATGACCGGCGTGATGCGCGACTCGACGTACCGCGAGTCCGGCGCGAGCCCGTGCAGGCGATCGCGCAGGTGGGCGAGTTCGTCCGGCGTCGAGGCGTGCAGCGCGAAGACCGTCGAGACCGGACGCATCTCCGCGCAGCGACGCAGCAGTTCCTCAACGGCCTTCTGCTTGGTGCGCATCCGCGCAGCGGGGTGGACCTCGCCGTCCTGCACGGTGATGACCGGTTTGATCTGGAGCAGCGAGCCGAAGAACTCCTGGCCGCGCGACATCCGCCCGCCGCGCCGCAGGTACTCGAGCGTCTCCAGCGTGAAGAAGATCTGCGTGCGCCGGGCGGTGTCGAGGGCGACCGCGGCTGCCTGCTCGGCCGTCGCGCCCTGCTGGATGGCGCGGGCGGCCTCCATGACCGGGACGCCGAGGGCGAGCGAGACCTGGAGCGAGTCGACGAACGTGACGGGGAGGCCCGCGCCGCCCTGCCGTGCTGACTCGAGCGTGGCGCTCAACTTGCTCGACACATGGATTGAGACGATCTCCGTGGCGCCTTCGGCAAGGAGGCGCTCGTAGACCGTGCGGAACACGCCCGGGCCGGGCGCCGCGGTCGTCGGGAGTTCCTTCTCGCGCCCGAGGCGGCGGAAGAACTGCTCCGCCGTGATGTCGACGCCGTCGCGCAGTTCCTCGGTGCCGAACAGCACCGTGAGCGGGATCACGGTGATGCCCAGCGACTGCACCACGTTCGGCGGCAGGTCGCAGGTCGAGTCGGTGACGACGCGGATCGTGGAAGTGGAGTTCATCATGGCGGGAGCCTACTCGACCCCGGCGAGGTAGGGGTAATAGGGCTGGCCGCCGGGCATGATCTGGATCTCCAGGTCGGGATGCCGCTCCCCGATCAGCCTCGGCAGCCGCTCCGCCGCGTCGGCGGGAGCCTCCTGGCCGAGGTAGATCGTGGCGATCTCCGCGCCGTCCTCCGTGGCGACATCGAGGCCGGCGAGCAGGGCATCTTCGAGTGTCTCCGTCGCGGCCACCATCCGCCCGTCCACCAGCGCGATGGCGTCGCCCTCGCGGACGGCGACCCCGTCCACGGTGGCGGTGCGGACCGAACGGGAGACCTCGACGGCTCGGACACCCGCCATCACCTCGGACATCGCCGCGGCGACTTCGCCGGCGTCGCCCTCCCCGCGGTATTCGAGGGCCGCGGTGAGCCCCGAGGCCGGCGAGCGGCTGGGGACCACGGTGAGGAAGCCGTCGGACGCCGCCGCGGCCTGGTTGGCGGCCATCAACACGTCCTTGTCGTTCGGCAGCACGATCGCGTGCTCCCGCCCGGCGCGTCGCGCCGCCTCCAGGATGTCGCCGGCGCTGACCTTCACCCCCGCCTGTCCGAGCAGGACGCGGCCCGCGCCGAGGTCACGGAACGCGGCGGCGATGCCTCGACCTTCCGCGACCGCGACGAGGCCGATCGCAGGGAGCAACGACGGGTCGAGGTCCTCGTCGTCGCGGTCGTCCATCCACGCCTCGTGTTGGGCCTGCATGTCCTCGGCCTTGCGCGCGGCGAGCGTGCCGTGGCGCTCACCGACATCGAAGGCGTGCTCGGGCCGCTCCACGTGGACGTGCACCCGCAGCATCGACGGGTCACCGACGACGAGGATGGAGGAGCCGCCCGCCGCCGCCAGTTCGCCCTCGATGGTCGAGCGGTCGAGGCCGGTGCCGGAGATGACGAACTCCGTGCAGAAGCCGTGGCCCTCGTGCTCGACCGCGTCGGCCTTCACCTCGGCGGTGCCGGTCACTAGCGGCTCCGCCGGGAGCGGGTGGTCGAGGATCCCGCACACCAGGCCCTGCAGGATCACGGCGACGCCCATGCCCCCCGAGTCGACGACGCCCGCCTCCCGCAACCGAGGCAGGAGTTCGGGCGTCCGTTTCACGGAGGCGAACGCCTCGGTGAGCATGATGTAGAGGACGCCCTCGGTGCCTTCACCGGAGGCGTGAGCGGAGGCCGCAGCGGCGCTCGCCTCGCGGATGACCGTCAGGATCGTCCCCTCGACCGGGTTGGTGACGGCTGCGTACGCTGTGGCGGAAGCCCCCTCGAGGGCTCGCGCGAACGCCGAGGTGTCGAGCGTATGGACCCCCGCGCAGGACTCCGCCAGGCCTCGGATGATCTGGGACAGGATGACGCCTGAGTTCCCGCGCGCCCCCATCAGCGCCCCACGCGCGACGTGGCCGAGGTAGGTCCCGGCGGCGGCCCCATCCCCCTCGACGCCACCCTTGAGGGCGGCGCGCCAGGTCAGGAGCATGTTCGTGCCGGTGTCGCCGTCCGGGACGGGGTAGACGTTGATGGCGTTGATGCCCTCGCGGTTCTGGGCGAGCCAGCGCTCGGCGACCTCGAAGGCGCGCTGGAGCCGTGTGGCGTCGAGGGCGAGTGTGGGAGCATCGGCCACGGGCTGGTCCTCGGGGAGTCCTCAATGGGGCCGAACGGGACTTCCGGTCGCACCAGCCCCAGATTCAGCTAGACGGGACTCGCCTAGACGGTATCTGGAGGGCGCTGGTACGGTGTCCGGACGGGCTGCGGCTGGCCCCTCGTCGCCGCGCACCCTTCCCCGAATCCGCGACAGTGTAATGGGAACCGCTATGGCCTCTGGTAAGTGCGACATCTGCGCGAAGGCCGTCATCTTCGGCCGCCACATCCGCTACAAGCACGGCGGTAACTGGGAGCGCAAGGCGCAGAAGAAGAACCGCACCTTCGCCCCGAACGTCCACGCCAAGCGGATGTTCGTCGAAGGCAAGTGGCAGCGCGTGAACGTCTGCACCGGTTGCCTCCGCACCGAGGCCAAGCACCAGCAGGCCGCCGGAGTCGCGTACTAGCCTCCCGGTCTCGATGCCACAACGAGAAACGCCCCGCTTCCGCGGGGCGTTTCTGTGTTTGCCGGGCCAGTGAGTCCTACGCCAGTTCGACCGACCGCTTCGAGTTCCCCAACCAGAACCCCTCGATCGCCGTGCGTGCGGGCGTCTCACTGTCGAGGGTGGCGCCCAGGGCCACGAACAACGGCACGAAGTGGTCGACCGTCGGGTGGGCGTAGGTCGAGGCGGGGGCAGTACGGCGGTAGTTGATCAGCGTGTCGAGGTCGTTCCTCGCGAGGGCTTCGGCGGCCCACTGGTCGAACTCGACGATTG
>SCVR01000244.1 GCA_004296805.1 Dehalococcoidia bacterium | reverse complement strand
TGCGAGACCAACACGGGCATCGAGACCGTGCCGCTGGCGCAGGAAGTCGCCTTCTCCTCCTGGCAGCCCTCCATCCCGGAGCGCTACTGGACGATGGAGGCTCCCGAGCTCGCCGAGCGGATCCGGACGGCACGGGCGACCCTCGGCAAGCGAGTCGTGATCCTCGGACACCACTACCAGCGCGAGGACATCATCCAGTTCGCCGACGAGCGAGGGGACTCGTTCGCGCTCGCCCAGTACGCCGCGGAGCGGCCGGAGTCGGACTACATCGTCTTCTGCGGCGTGCACTTCATGGCGGAGGCCGCCGACATCCTCGCCGCGCCTCACCAGCAGACGATCCTCCCGAACATCGAGGCCGGTTGCTCGATGGCAGACATGGCCGCCGAGTCCGATGTACATGCCGCGTGGGCCGAACTGCGCGAGGTCTTCGGCAGCACGGACGACATCATCCCCGTGACCTACATGAACTCCGCCGCCAGCCTGAAGGCGTTCTGCGGCGCGAACAACGGGGTCGTCTGCACCTCCTCGAACGCGGGGAAGGTCCTCGAGTGGGCGTTCCAGCGAGGCAAGCGCGTGTTCTTCTTCCCGGACCAGCACCTGGGCCGCAACACCGGCCACGCGATGGGGATCCCGCTGGAGCAGATGACCCTGTGGAACTGGCGTCTCCCCGCCGGGAACCGCGGGGGCGCGAGCGTCGAAGCCCTCGAGCGGTCGCGGATCATCCTGTGGCAGGGGCACTGCTCCGTGCACCAGCGCTTCACGGTGCCGCAGATCGAGCAGGCGCGTGCCGCTCACCCAGGCGTGAAGATCGTCGTGCACCCGGAGTGCCGCGCCGACGTCGTGCAGGCCGCGGACGCGAACGGCTCGACCGCCTACATCGTGAAGTACATCGAGCAGGCCCCCGCGGGGTCCGTGATCGGCGTCGGCACCGAGATCAACCTCGTCTCGCGCCTCGCCAAGGAGCACCCGGACAAGACCATCTTCTGCCTCGACCCCGTCGTCTGCCCCTGCAGCACGATGTATCGAGTGCACCCCGCCTACCTCGCGTGGGTGATGGAGGAACTCGTGGAGGGCCGCGTGGTGAACCGCATCCAGGTGCCTGACACGCACAAGCGTGACGCGAAGGTCGCCCTCGAGCGCATGCTCGCCCTGAAGTAGCACCTGAGAGAGTCCGGCCATGCCCGACGCGCCCGTGTTCCGCTTCGAGCAGCGGATGCCCCTCCGTCACACCGACGCGTTCGGCGGCACACCGTTCGTCCACGGCGGCGTCATGCTGGCGCTCACCGAGATTGCCCTCGACGCCTACGACCGCGAGGCCGGCCTCCCCAGCCACCGCGAGGTGCTGCGCTTCCAGTCGCACACGGAGGTGCGCTACCGCGCGCCGCTCCGCTGGGACGACGCCGCCATCGTGCGCCTGCGTTGCGTCGAGGCCGTGGACGGGCGGCTGCGGTTCGAGTGCGAACTCGCCGCGGCGAGTGATGGCACCGTCGTCGCCCGGATCAACCATCGATATGTCTACGTGGACTCCCAGAGCGGACGCCCGGTCGTGCCGCACGATTGGGCCGCCATCGTGAGCGCGATCACGCAGTATGAGCCGTCGCCCGTCGACGTCGGCGCACGATCGTGATCGAACCGAGCGCGGCCGCTCGTGATTCCTACGACCTCGTGGTGGTGGGGTCCGGGATCGCGGGGCTGTACGCGGCCATCCAGGCGCGTGAGCACGGCGCGAGCGTCCTGATCGTCACCAAGGGCGACATCCACGAGGCGAGCACACGACACGCACAGGGCGGCATCGCCGCCGCCGTCGGCCCGGGCGACTCGCCGGCTGCACACCTCGCGGACACCATCGAGGCCGGGGCGGGGCTGGTGGACGAAGAGGCCGCGCACATCCTCTGCTTCGAGGCCGCGGACCGGATCAAGGACCTCGTCCGCTACGGCGTCCACTTCGATACCGCCAACGGCGAGGTGTCCCTCGGGCGCGAGGCGGCCCACTCGGCATCGCGCATCCTGCACGCCCGTGGCGACGGGACGGGCCTTGAGATCGAGCTCTCGCTCTCGACCCTCGCCCAGCGCGAGGTCACGATCCTCGAACACACCCAGGCCAATCGGATCGTCGTTGAGGACGGCCGCGCCGTTGGCATCGAGACGTTCACGACCACGACCGGAGAGCGACGGCGGTTCGGCGCGGGGCGCGTCGTGCTCGCGACCGGCGGCGCGGGGCAGATGTACCGGACGACGACGAACCCCGTGGTGTCCACCGGTGACGGCGCCGCGCTGGCCTACGCGTGCGGCGCCGAGGTACAGGACATGGAGTTCACGCAGTTCCACCCGACTGCCCTCGTCCTGCCGGGCCGCCCGGTCTTCCTGATCTCGGAGGCAGTCCGCGGTGAGGGCGCGCGGCTGTTCGCCACGGACGGCCGCCGCTTCATGCCGGAGTACGACCCGGAGCGCGCGGAACTTGCGCCGCGCGACGTGGTGGCGCGGGCGGCGCACGCCGAGATGGCACGCACCGGGAGCGACCACGTGCTCCTCGACATTACGGACCGCGACGAGGCGTGGCTGGCGGCCCGGTTCCCGCAGATCTACGCGACGTGCCTCGACATCGGCCTCGACATGGCGCGCGACCGCATCCCCGTCTCACCCGCCGCGCACTACACGATGGGCGGAGTCCGGACGAACACGTGGGGCGAGACGACCGTGCCCAATCTGTTCGCGGTCGGCGAGTCCGCGTGTACCGGTGTCCACGGCGCGAACCGTCTCGCCTCCAACTCGCTCCTAGAGACCGTCGTCTTCGCGCATCGCACCGTCGAGCGGCTGTACCGCCAGTCCGCACCCGCACCGGCTCCCGAGCCCGCGCGGGACGCCCTCGCGCTCGCGCCCGCGCGAGGTGGGGGCGAGCCGCCGACGGCGCAGGCAGTGCGTGACCTGATGTGGCGTTCGGTCGGCATCGTGCGGGACGCCGAGGGGCTCAGTGCAGCCGCGGAACAACTCGCGCGATGGGCAGCGGTGCTGCCGGAACCCCTCGACCGCGCGGGGTACGAACTGCGCTCGATCCTCACGTGCGGGCGGATGGCCGCCGAGGCGGCGCTGCTGCGCGAGGAGTCGCGCGGCGCCCACTACCGGACCGACTTCCCGGAGCCACGCGAGTCGTGGCGACGTCACCTCGTATTCCGTGCAACGGACGGTGTCGCATGACCGACGAAGTCTCTCCCCCGGCCGCATCCACCATCGCGGCGATCGTCGCGAACGCGCTCGCTGAGGACCGCGCGGGCTTCGATGTCACCACGCGCGCGACGGTGGCACCCGGCCAGCGCGGTGAGGCCACGATCCTCTACAAGCAGGACGGCGTCGTGTGCGGCCTTGATGTCGCCCGCGAGGCATTCCAGCAGGTCTCCCCGGAGATCGAGGTGCGCACTAGCACCTCGGACGGCGCATGGGTGGAGTCCGGCATGGTCGTCGCGACGGTGCAGGGGCCGCTCGGGCCGATCCTGTCGGGCGAGCGCGTGGGGCTCAACCTGCTGCAGCGGATGAGTGGCATCGCGACGCTCTCACGCCAGTACGTCGAGGCGGCGGCGAAGGGTGGCCGCGCGCGCGTCGTGGACACGCGCAAGACGACGCCGGGCCTGCGCGCCCTCGAGCGGTACGCCGTGCGCGTCGGCGGGGCACGTAACCACCGCGACACGCTGCAGGACGGCGTCCTGATCAAGGACAACCACATCGAGGCGGCTGCCCACCGAGGCCTCGGCATCCCCGCGCTCCTCGCGAGCGTGCGTGCCGAGGTCCCGCACACGCTCCGCCTGGAGATCGAGGTCACAACGCCCGCGATGGCGTACGCAGCCCTCGAGGGTGGAGCGGACGTCATCCTGCTCGACAACATGACGCCCGAGATGATGGCGGCGATCGTGGCGGACGCCCGCAAGGAGCCTGCTTACGCACGCGTGCTGTTCGAGGCCTCAGGGGGCATCACGCTGAAGACGATCGCGAAGGTCGCCGCGACAGGCGTCGACCTCATCTCCTGCGGTGCGCTGACGCACTCCGCACCGGCCCTCGACATCTCGCTCGACGTCCGCCCGGCATGACGAGGCCCTGGAAAGCGACCCCATGGAACAGGTGATCATCCTCAGCGGGCCACCGGGCGCCGGTAAGAGCAGCGTGGCGGAGGCGCTCTGCGAGCGTTTCGACCGCATGGTCCACGTCGAGGTCGACGACCTGCGCCACGCCGTGAAGGCGGGCTACCGCCACCCCTGGGACGACGACCGCCAGGCCCGCGAACAGCGGCTGCTCGCCGTCCGCAACGCGTGCGCGATCGCCCGCGAGAGCATCGCCCTGCGCTATGCCGTCGTGATCACCGACGTCGTGACCGCCGAGTCCGCCCCGCAATACCGCAAAGCGCTCGCCGCCCTCGGCCACGCCGTCCACCTCGTCACCCTGCTCCCCGCCCTCGACGTCACCCTCGCCCGCGACGCGGCGCGCCACGGCGACATGGCCACCCGCATCCACGCCCTCCATCCGGAGCTGTCCCGCGACACCTCGAATGGTGCGATCCCGGGCGCCGTCCTCGACACGTCGGGAGACGTCGATGCGCGTGCGACCGCCGACCGCGTGCAGGACGTTGTGGCGAGGGGGCTGGCTGTGTTTGTGGAGGTGTAGAAGGTTCGGCGCCGCTAAGCAGCCGGCTGCCGATCCGACGGCAATGAGGAAGGCCCGCCGAATGGCGGGCCTTCCTGATATGTCACTGTGAGTGGCGGCTAGCGGTCCTTCTTGCCGCCCTTGTCGTCGCCCTTCCCCTTGTCGTCGCCCTTGCCTTTGTCGTCACTCTTCCCGTGCTTCTCGTCCGGCCGAATCGTGAACGAGTAGTGGTACACGGTGGGGTCGTTCCCGATCGTGTAGTCCAGGGTGTACGTACCGGGCGCGAGGCCCTTCGTGCTCAGGTTGAAGATGTACTTGCCATCGTCAAACCGGAACCGGTTGCCGGGGTTGGCCTTGCCGGAGTCGTTGAGCGACCCCGCGGGGCTGATCCCCAGCGCCGTCACGACGAGCGAGCGTGAGCCGACATTCTGACCGTTCGCGTCACACACCCGGATCTTCACCGGGATGGTGCTTCCCGACTCG
>SCVR01000243.1 GCA_004296805.1 Dehalococcoidia bacterium | reverse complement strand
CAGCGCCCTCGCCCAGCGTCGCGGGCGCCGTGCAGGAGGCGATGCCGGACATGCCGTCTGTGCCCGTGAACGTCACGGTCACGTTGGTGTTGTTCCAACCATTCACGTTCGGGGCCGGCGCCGCCGTCGCAGTGGCCGCCGGCGCCGTCGCGTCGCGCTTCACTGTGACGGACTCGCTGGCGGTGCCGCCCGCGGAGGTCGCCGTGCAGGTGAAGGTCACGCTCGCCGTGTCCCCGCTGACCGTGGTCGGGTCACACCCCACCTGGGAGGTGACCGTGGAGTCGGGGTCGGTCACCGTCCATGAGACGTTGACATCGCCCACGTACCAGCCATTCGAGCCCAGCGGGCCGCTGACCGCCGGCGTGATAACGGGCGGGGTGACGTCCGCGATCACGTACGTCGTCGTGGGGTGGTCGTAGTGGCCGTCCTCGTTGTCCTTGTCGATGATCCGGCCGGTGATGGTCACCGGGCCTGGCGTGGCGTAGGTGCACTGCACGGACGCCGAGGCGCCTGCGGTGGCGTAGGTAATGCCGGCAAGCGTGCCGCCGTTGCAGTCAAAGGCGTAGTGGAACCCCGCGGTCGTGTCCGCGCCCGACGGGTCAGACGCGCCAGTGAAGGTCGCGGTGATCGGCACCCCGACCGGCTTCGGGCCGTCGTTCACCAACGTGGCCCAGGGCATCACGTTCTTCACCGACAGGTGGAACGTCTGGCTCACGCTCGAAGCACCTTCAGTCGCGGTGATGGTGACGTCCTGGTCCTGTGCCGGGCCGTCGTCAGTGACGAACGACCAGTTCCAGGTGCCATCCGCGTTCTTGACGACAGTGCCCACCGAGGCGGTCAGTGTGGGGTTGGTGCCGCCCCACTGACCGCTGTTCGTTGCAGTCTGGCCTTCATTCACCACGATCTGCTGACCGGACAGCGCCGTGGTGGTGCGGATGCCAAAGGTGAACCCGTGCCACGCCTCGGGCGTGGGAACCGTCCAGGAGAACATGGGGAAGGTGCCAATGAAGCGGATCGTGCCGTGGCCCTCATTCCCCCGCAGGATGTCGCCAGGCAGCTGCACGAGGCGAGTGGCGTCGCCACCCCAGTAGCCCGCACCCTGGCTCACGATCGTGAACGGGCGATCGAAGTCGTAGGTCGTGTAGTTGCCGCCCGAACCGAGGCTGACGATCGCCATCAGCGGGTCTTGCACGGGCTGGGAGAAGGTCATGCGATAGGTCTGGTTCTGGCCGCCCTCCAGTTGCACCAGCTCGCAGTTCGGTGGCGAGTTCGGTACCTCTGGGCTGATGTAGGGCGAACTGGGGTTCCAGAAGTTGGTGCCGCACCCCGTCTGCCCGCCGTAGAAGGACCCGGCCGAGTTGTTGGGGTTCACCGCGGTCAGCGTGACCGTGACCGGAGGGCCGCTGGGGAGTGTGATCGTGCCAGCAGCCGTCCCGCCGCCCACGTTGATGGACGTCCAATCGACGTAGTACACGGTGCTGTTGAACGAGCAGCCCGGGCCGAGGCAGAGGTTGAGTGGGCCCGCTGCTTCAACAGGCCTGGCGCTCGGTATGAGTGCCAGGCCCAGCACGAATGCGGCGAGGACCGGGCTGATCACCCGGAACACCGACCAGCGGATGTGTGATGCAGTCGAGAGCACGGTCATAACCTCATGAGTGCGGGCACCGACGCGCCCTCTGTGAACTGCCGCGAGCCGTCTGAGCCCCGCTCGGCGGAAGATAACAGGAATATCGCTCAATTCGAAGGCCGTAGTGGGTCAACACTACGGAGCCCGGACCGCGGGCGAAGACGCGCTTCCCCGTGCGGGGAACCCGCCTGGGAAGCCCCGGCTACCCCACTAACTTCTTGAAGATCTCCGCGCGCTTCTTCGGGTCGCGCTCTTCGACGGTGACGCCGTGGAGGGTGTAGCCGGCGTCGCGCTGCTCCTCGATCCAGTCGATGGCGCCCTCGACGGGGCCGGCGTAGCCGAGGGAGTGGACGACGTCGTCGGGGACGGCGGCGTAGGCGGCGGCGGAACCGTTCTCACGCCAGGCGCGACGCACCTCGTCCGCGACTTCTCCGAGGCCGAAGGAGCGGTAGGCGTTGTAGTGCAGGTCGCCCATGCGGGCCATGTAGAAGGCGTTCTGTTGGCGGATGCCGTCGTAGGCGCGCTCCGGGTTGTCGGTGATGGTGGCGCCAGCCGACGCCTTGATCTCGATGGCGGAGGGGTCACGGCCGGCGTCGCGGACGTACTGGTGGAACGTGGACACCTCGTCACGCCACTTGGAGCGCGTCGTGTGGCCGGGGAGCCAGCCGTCCGCGATCGCCGCGGTCTGGCGCACGGACTTCTCGGAGAACGACCCGATGAAGATCGGGATGTGCTTCCTCGGCAGTTCGTCGAGGTGACGGAGCGTGAAGCCGCGGTCGAGGTTGAAGATCTTGCCGTGGTAGTGCAGCGGCTCCCCCGACAGGAGGATGTTGATGATCTCCACGTACTCCTTGATGCGGGTCATCGGCTTGTCGAACGGGATGCCGTGGAAGTGCTCGATGACCTGGGGGCCGGAGGTGCCGATACCGATGATCATGCGGCCGTTGGTGAGCGCGTCGAGCGAGGAGAACTGCTGGGCGACCGCGCCCGGTGTGCGCGAGAAGATGTTGATGATTGCCGTGCCGAGGCGGATGCGATTGGTCTCGTAGCCGAGGATGGCGAGCGTAGTGACGGCGTCGCGCCCCCAGGCCTCGGCGACCATGAGGTGGTCGACGCCGGAGTCGTCCGCGATCTTCGCCTGCTCGATGGCATCCTGCAGGTTGAAGGCGCCCTGCCAGTTGAGCCCGATCCCGATCTTGCGCATCGCTCACCCCTCCGCCGCTTGCCGTGTCGCGTGTGAGCCACCTCGATCGATGGCGTGCTGGGGCATCCTAGCGGACAGCGCCGAGCCCCGCGGCCTCGGGTGAGCACGAGGATCGGGTAGTGTGACGGCCTGACGGACGTGAGGTGCTCATGGCCACGCTGTTGTCGCTCCTGGCGGCGCTACTGATCGGTGCCGGTGGGGCCGTCCAGTCGGCGATGCTGGGCGCCCTCGGCCGCGAGCGGACACCGATTGGCGCGGCGTGGGTGAGCGTGTGGGCGACCGTCGGGGGCCTCGCGCTGCTGCTCCTGTACCGCAGCCTGAGGGACGGCGATGCGCCTGCGCCGCCGTTCCGGCGCCCAGATCTACTCGGTGGGCTGGTCCTCGGCTGCTCGTTGCTGCTGTTCTCAGCGATGCGCGGGCTGCCGTGGCACTACGCGATCACGGGCATGTTCGGCCTCGCGTTCATTGTGGGCGCGGGGATCCTGGTGCCCCGGATCGGCGTGGCGTTCTGGGTAGGCGGGACCCTGACGGGCACCTTGATCACCGGTGTGCTGCTCGACCACCTCGGCGCGTTCGGGACCACGGCGACCCCAGCGAGCCCGTCGCGCCTGCTCGGCATCGGGCTGCTGCTGGCCGGACTGGGCATGATCCGGCGATAGCGCACTCGCGGCGGGTCTACGCTGGTTCCATGCTTCGTCACCTGTTCTGGGCCCCCGCCACCGTCATCCTCACGTTCGTGATCGGGTGTGGGGCGAGCCGCGTCCCCACGCCGTCCACTCCCACCTCGCCACCCTCGACACCCGTGACGTCGACGCCCGCCCCCACGTCGAGTACGAGCGCAACTCCGACCGCCGTTCCCACGCCTGCCACGGTCCGCCTCGATCTACGCGCGAGCAGGCTCGCGATCCCGTCGCTCGGGATCGACGCGCCCGTGGGCGGAAGCCTCGTGGTGCCGGACACGTCACCACCGACACCAGGGTGCCCGCCTCGGCCGCCCGGAGGGACGACGTTCACGGTGCCCAACCAGGGGATCGTGACGCCGGTAGACGCCATCGAGGGGTTGGAGAACAAGGCCTGGATCTTCGGGCACAGCCGCTGGCAGGGTCAGGCAGGCATCCTCCTCAGCCTCCAGTACCTCAACGTCGGTGATGAGGTGTTCGTCGATGGAGTCGACCGGCTCACGGGAGAACGTCTGACGCAACGTAAGTTCGTCGTAAGCGGGCTCTACCTGACAGACATCGACAGCGGCGGGAAGTTGGTGACCGCCGGGAGCGCCTCGGAGATCCCGGCGAAGCCATTAGTGATCCTGCAGACCAGCGTGCGCGAGGACGGTGCGAACAAGCAGTGGATCCTCAGCCGCCCAACGATCGAGGCGAAGGCGCGCAACCTCATTGAAGGCGACGTCAACGACCCCTGTAAGTACCTGTTGCTCTTCGTCTTCG
>SCVR01000242.1 GCA_004296805.1 Dehalococcoidia bacterium | reverse complement strand
CAATGAGCGTGCCAGGATTCATCGGCAGCGAGCTGTGGGCCCTCGTGTCATCCCCGTTCGAGACGTACCAGCGTCACCGGATGTCACACGAGGCGTTGGATAAGTACGAGGAGTTCATCAAGAACCACGCCTCCACGCTCAGCGACATGAGCACGGCCGTCGACGACGCGGTACGGGCGATGGAGCGCATGCAGCGGGCGCTGAACCGGGCGATGCCGGGTGACGCCGCTTCGCGCCTGCGCCAGAAGGCCGATGCACTCCGCGACATCCTGAACAAGATGCGAGACGCGCAGTCCGGTCACGGGGGGGAGTACGAGGAGCGTCGTGCGCACATCGAACAGAAGTTGGCGCAGATCGAGCACGTGAGTGCAGCGCTGGCTGAGATGCAGAAGCGGATCCCGCAGATGCTGGACTGGCTGAAGTCGCTACGAGACGACCCGAGCGGTGGGCACCGTTCGCTATTCGAGATGATGAACCCGGAGATCGGCGTCCGCCTGATCTCGGCGCAGACGTTCCTCGACATGTCGATGGCGAACGCTTACCGCGGCGGCCCCGCAGCCGATCCTGCGGCAGCGGGGCCGCCAGCCTCGGGGCCACAGACCCCCGTTGCGGATACACCACCGCCCGCGCCGCTTCGCGCGTACGAGACCCCACCCGCGAAGCCGGAGATGACCGATGAGGAGATCGACCGGCTGTGGGATCAGCGGATGCGCGAGCACGAGGAACGGGTGAAAGCCTGGGATGCGATCCCGGAGACTCCGGAGATCCCGGACGACTGGTTCCGCCACCTCGATGACCCCGTCCCGCCGCCGTCTGGGCAGGGAGGCAATGGCGCCACACCTCCGGACGGGACGCATCGGTAGGAGCGGCTCGTTCGGGTGGCTGCGACTACCCTCGCCAGATGGATGTCGCCACACTCCCGCTGATCGCGCTTCTGGGCACGTTGATCCAGAGCGGGCTCGGTTTTGGCTTCGGCTTGTTCTTCGTCCCCGTGGCCGCGCTATTCGTGCCCCCTCGGGAGGCCGTCGCCGTCTCGTTGCTGCTCGGCATGGCAGTGAGCAGCGGGATGTACGCGGAGGCCCGTCCACGGACCGGGCTGCGTGCCATCTGGCCGCTCGTCGCCGGAGCCGTCGTCGGTACTCCAATCGGCTTGCTCATCCTCCTGCGTGCCGACGAGACCGTGCTGAGGTTCGTGGTCGCCGCGGCGGTGTTCATCAGCGCGGTCGTGAACCTCGCTGCCGGTAAGGGGCACACCCACGATGCGCGCCCCGATCCCGTGGTGCGACAGGGTCTGGTCGGCATCGTTGGTGGTGTGATCCGCGGCGCCACCTCGATGGGCGGTCCGCCGATTGTGCTGTACCAGCACTGGATCGGCGGAGGGGCGGAGCGGATCCGCGGACGGCTCTTCGCGTACTTCTTCTGGGTCGGCATCCCGGCAACGCTGATCGTCGCTCCGAGCGGGCTGTTCACCAGCCACGTGCTGCGCGACTTCGCCATCGCGCTACCGATGCTCGCAGTAGGCCTCGTGGGGGGACGTCTGATGCGGCCACACGTGCCCGAGGCATGGTTCGGCCGTCTCTCTATGTTGCTGTTGGCGGGGACATCAGGGCTGGCGGCGTGGGGTGCGGTGCGCGCGCTGCTCGGGTAGACCGAGTCCGATGAGGTGGGGCGCCGAAGCCGCTTGCAAAGGCAGGTC
>SCVR01000241.1 GCA_004296805.1 Dehalococcoidia bacterium | reverse complement strand
GGCTGATCGTCGCGTAGTCGAGTGCGAGCGGCGCCCCGAGGATCGCCGCCGCCGCCTGCGCCGCGGTCACGCCGGGTACCACCTCGACCGTGGGAGCCGGATCCATCGTCGCAGCGAGCTCCAGCGCGAGTCCGGCCATTCCGTAGACGCCGGCATCACCGCTCGACACGAGCGCCACGTGCTTCCCCTGCTGCGCCAGTTCGAGGCTCGCGCGGGCGCGCGCCGCCTCCTCCCCGATCGCGGAGTCGATGTAGCGAGCGTCTGGCAGCCATGCGCGGACCATCTCCGTGTACACCCCGTAGCCAATGACCACGTCGGCCGCTTGGAGTACCGCGCGCGCGCGCGGCGTCAACAGGTCCTCAGCCCCTGGACCGATACCGACCACACTCAGCAAACCGGTCACGATGCCAGCTCCGTCATGCGCGCGATGGCGACCGTTGCGTGGACGGACTTCTGCTTCTCCACGAGGAGACCACGCGCACCCGAGGCGAGTAGCGCTGCCGCCTCGCATACGCTCGGCGTCTGCACATGACGCGCGACTTCTGCCGACGGCGTTGGCACCTCGACTCCCGCGAGCTCCGTCGTTACGAAATACCGCACGGGCACATCGAGACTCGCGGCTGTCGAGCAAATCCCAGCTTCATCGCGCTTAATCTCTGCGGTGGCGATCAGGCCAACCGACAGGATCGCCAACCCCGCCTCGTCGAGCGCCGTCCGCAGCAGCGCCACGATCTCCTCCTGGAGCACACCTCGACTCGCCCCGACCCCGGCAACAAGGGTTCGCGGGCGCAACACCACGGCCGCCTCACCCCACGCAGCCGCCTCGGACAACACGCGGTCCGTCACGAAGATCGCCGCAACCTGACCCTCATCCGGAAGCGGCGGCATCGAGGCGAGGTGCACGTGGCCGGGTAGGCGCCCGAGCCATGAACGCTCTCCACAATCCTGGTACACCACTACGCGCTGTCCGTTCACGAGTGCCGCCGACACGTGCAGCCGCGCCGCGCGCGACCCCTCCAGCGCCCAGCCGTACCGCTCCGCCAGCGCCTCGACAGACGGCAGGCGGAGGACGTCTGTCGCGGTCGTGACCACAGCGGTCGCCCCGATGAGGGACGCGACGCGCTCGCTGAGCGCGTTGCCGCCGTGGTGCCCGCCCACCACCGCGATCGCGAAGCGCCCGGCATCGTCCACCACGATCACCGGAGGTTCCGTGAATTTGTCCACGAGGAGCGGCGCGATCAGGCGTGTCCATAGCCCGAGCGCTCCCACCGCGACAATCGGCCGTCCGTCCGCGAACGCGGCGCCCAGCGCCTCCCGCATCGCTATTTCGGCTCCCAGCGCGCTCGCAATTCGCGCGGCCAGTGCGTGCCCTGGTTGGGATACCGCGAAGACTAACGGACCAAGTGCTTCAGTCATGAGACGACTCACCGCGGCGGTAGAGGTGCGTGTACGCGCCGTCGTACAGCCTCGAACGAGCGTCCTCCGCACCTTCCGTCGCCAGCGCGGGCCCGATGAGGATGAGTGCGGACTTTGTGATCGTGTGAGTGCGCAGCGTCGACTCGACCTCCGCCAGCGTGCATCGCACCAACAGCTCGTCTGGCCACGAGACCCGGTACGCCACGACGGCAGGTGTATCGGCGGTATATCCACCGGCGATCAGATCCTCCACCGCGCGACGGATGATCGCGGCACTGAGGAACAGCGCGATGGTCGTCCCGTGGACCGCGAGGGAGCGCAGCGATTCAGCTTCCGGCACGGCGCTGGCGCGTCCCTGTGCCCGCGTGAAGATCACGGTCTGCGCGACGTTGGGGACGGTGAGCTCGACGCCGAGCGCCGCAGCGGCCGCAAACGCGCTGCTGATCCCCGGCACGACCACGTACGGCACCCCGGCAGCTCGCAGCTCGATGATCTGCTCGTGCATCGCCCCATAGATCGACGGGTCACCGCTGTGCAATCGCACGACGACCTCGCCGCGCTTCGCTGCCTCAGCCATGAGGTCAACCATCTGATCAAGCGTCATCGTGGACGACCCCAGTACGTGGGCGCTCGGTTTCGCGTACGCCGCGTGTGCCTCATCGACCAGTGAGTCCGCGTACACCAGCAGGTCCGCCGCGCACACGAGTTCGCGGCCACGGACCGAGATCAGGTCAGCCGCCCCCGGCCCCGCCCCGACGAAGTACACCGTCCCACCGCGAATCTCGACCATTACCCGTGTCCATTCGTCTGGCGGTGCCGCACCAGGATCAGCGAGAAGTAGTCCACGTGTAACCCGCGCAGCGTCGAGACATCGCCGACGACTCGCTCGTCGGACCAGCCACAACGCTCGATGAAGACAGCGTCGGCGGCCCGCCCGGTGGCGTCGAGCGCCTCGATCACTACGTCGAGCCCGCTGCTGACCTTCATCAGCACGAGGCTGTCGAACCCACGGAGCATCGTCTCCAGACTCGCGCGTTCATACGGGCCCGGCAGCACGACCATCCGTTCGCGCGCGTCCACAAGTGGCACGCCCGTGGCTGCCGCCGCAGCCGCGAACGAGGTGACACCTGGCACGATCACCATCCTCACCTCTGGATGCGTCTCGCGCAGCGTCTCCGCGAGATGGGCGAACGTGCTGTACGTCATCGGGTCGCCCTCGGTGACAAACACAGCGTCATCGCCATCCGCGAGGGCGAGCGCGATACGGTCGCAACTGGCGCGCCAGGCGGCCTCTCGCTCCGCACGCGGGCGCCGCATGGCGAACGCCAGCGGCACCACGACCTGCTCCGGGCGGAGCAGGTCCCTCACGATCGTCCCCGCAACACTGGTATCGCTTATCTCACTTATGGGGACGAAGACCGTGGGGATGCGTTCGAGCAAGCGACGCCCCTTGACCGTCATCAAGTCGGGGTCGCCGGGCCCCAGCCCGACCCCGTACAACGTCCCGTGCGTGCGGGCGGTCATGTCCGGTCTCCGGGTTTCGTAGCGGCCACAATGGACACGGGGTTCAACGCCTCGAGGCGCGTCGCGCTGGCGATCGCGACTCCGCGAGCGATCGACACCTGCGTCACCTCTGGTGTCCACCTTCGCAACTGACCGATCACTTCGGCGATGCGTTCCACCGCGACGAGGTTCAGCACCAGCCGGCCGCCTGGGCGCAGCCGCTCGGCGCACGCATCGATGATGGCAGGAAGTGCTGTGCCGCCCCCGCCAACGAAGACCGCGTCCGGGTCCGGCAACGTCGCGAGTGCCTCCTTTATGTCTGCCTCTATCGCCTCAACCTGCGGGGTTCGGAACCGCACACGGTTTTCGCGGATGAAGGCGACCTGCGCCGGGTCACGCTCGACCGCGTATACGCTGCCGTCCGGCAACTGTAGTGCCGCTTCGATCCCGACGGCGCCCGAGCCTGCGCCAACGTCCCAGAGCACGTCGGACGGGCGCAGCCGCAGCGCGGCGACGCTCAACGCGCGTACCTCGGCTTTCGTGATCATGCCGTTGCGGTGGGCGAACTCTTCGTCCGGGATCGCACTCCGCCGGTATGGTGCGACCTCGACCGGATCGCGTAGGACGACCAGCAGCGACAGCGCAGGATGTGGCCCGCCGGCGACGATCTGGCTGAGCCGCCCGCGCACGATGCGTTCGCGCTCGCCATCGAGGTGCGAGCACACTGCCGCTTCCGCGTCCTCCATCCCCGCGTCGAGCAAGGCGCCCGCGACCGTACAGGCATCGTTGTGGTCGTCGAGCAGGATCGCCGCGCGCGCACAGCCCATCGCGCGGGCAAGGACGGGTCGCAGCTCTCGCCCGTGTGCGCTCAGCGTGACGACATCGCGCATCGGTTCGCAGAGGCGCGCGAATGCCACCTGTACGCTCG
The DNA here is from genome assembly GCA_004296805.1 of Dehalococcoidia bacterium. Lineage (GTDB taxonomy): Bacteria > Chloroflexota > Dehalococcoidia > UBA2979 > UBA2979 > SURF-43. The sequence goes on along the minus strand of SCVR01000241.1, from coordinate 7,245 downwards.
ATACGTGCGGCAGGATCTCGACGCGTCCGGCGCCCAACCGGGCGACCAGCGTGGCGCCGATCCCGAACAGCATCGGATCCCCTGATGCGAGCACCACCTGGCGCCCCGAGGATTCCGCCTCCAACAGGCGCAGGGCACCCGCGAAGTCGGTGCTGAGGTCGACCTTGCGGGCCGGGTGATCGGGGAACATCGCGAGGTGACGGGTGCCGCCACACAGCACCTCCGCGCTTGCGATCGCGTCGCGCGCGTGGTCCCCGAGGCCTGCCGGCCCGTCATCGCCGATGCCCACGACCGTGATGCGCGGCCGCCTCATCGCGCACCCACAGATGTCGCCTGCACGCGCGCGGCGATCTTCGTGCCATGTGTGACGTCCGGATCGTCGTCCACGTCCCTGAGCATCGAGCGGCCCGGCACCCGGAGACGGAAGAGGTACTGGGACTCCCTCCTCACGGTCGTGATCCGCGCGCTGGCGGTGGCGCCGGCCGTGGAGAGAGGTGGCCGCTGGTCCAGTAGTGGTGGGTCTTCGCCACCACGGTGATCACGCTTTTCACCTCGCCCTCAATCGTGAACGAGGGATGGGCGGGGACGTACAACACGTTCCCGCTCACGCGCGCGTCGACGTTCTCGAGGATGATCGTCGCGCACATCCAGGCGGCCATGCGTTCACTGGCGCATGTGATGGCCAGCCATCTCGCGTCCGTCAGTTCGGATACGAGGCCCGTCGTCTCGTGAATGCCACGGCGCATTTCGCCAATCGGGTCACCCACAGCCGGTGCGGGCGCATCGAGATCGACAAGCTGTACTGGATTACCCGGCCCACGATGAGGTGGCCCTCCGAAGAGCGCCAACTCGCAAAACGACTGCCACATCTGACTCCAGTCGGGCCGGCCGTCTTCGCGGTAGGTGAATGGCGCCGAGCTCATCGTGTACCCGGCAGGCCCCAGGTCGTCGGCAGACTCCACGATGTCGCCGACGAATGGGCCGCGCAGCGCGCGCTCGAGTGCGATGTCCGTCAGCCCGGAGTGCGATCCGATCGGCGTCGTGAGGCGGATCTCTGTCCCTGGGTACTCCGCAGCAGCCTGGCGCAGCAGCGCCGGCAGGTCGCGGAGCACGTGCGTCCCTTCGTGCAGGAAGTACGGCACGGCCACGATGTTGCGCGCGCCCTGCGATATGCACCGCCCGACACCTTCGGGAATCGTGGGGGTCGCCAGTTGCACGAAGCCCGGTTCGACGATCCCGATCGGTCCGCGAGTCGCCATCTCAGTGATCACCCGTTCCATCGCGCGGGCGGCTTCGGGCTCGCGGCTGCCATGGCCCACAAGCAGGATCGCATCGGCGTGAGAGCGATCAGGCGGCCGCGCGGCGGGGCGCTCTGAGGCGATCCGCAGCAACGTGTTGATTGCGGAGACCGCCAGCGGTGTGCCGCCGCGATGCCCGCGCAGCGTCACGTACGGCACGTCGCGCTGCCGCAGTTCCTCCTTCGACTCCGCCGCCGCTACATACCCCACGGGGAACCCGAGGACGAGCGCGGGTCGTGCGATCCCTGCGTCAATCAGATCCAGCAATGCGAGCAACGCCGTCGGAGCGTTGCCGATCGCCACGACCGCCCCCGACAGTTCCGCGGCGTGCTCCAGCACTGCTTGCGCGGAGCGCGTAATCCCGCGGGCGCGAGCCGCTTCTGCCACCCCGGCCGCATCCAGCAGGCACCGCACGTCGACACCGACGGCATCAGCCGTCACCTGGTCGACACCGCTCACCACCATCCGTACATCTGCGAACAGCGCCTGTCCCGCGCGAAGCGCTTCCACGCCACGCTCAACGGCGCCGGGTGCAAACTCCAGGTCACTGAGGATCGACGGGTCCCCGACGGCGTAGGCCAGGCGCAACGCAAGCCGCGCCTCATCTCCGACCCACGGCAGCACGCCGGCCTCGGCTTGGAGACGCTCGATGCTGAGGGCCTCGATGGCTCCTGGCGTCATTGCGAAGCGTCGCAGCATCGGACCAGGCTCGGGTGCGGACACAGCTCGCCTCCATTCGTCGCGCTTCGCGCAACGAAAAACCCCTCACGGGGAGGGGCGGCGTGTGACGGCTGAGCCGACCACATGCCTGACCCGTACCTCGCGGGTGAGCACACATCACGGCTCCGGCGACCTGGCTGACGGCGCGGCAACAATAAGCCGGGCCGATCACAGTTGCGGGACAGCGTCGGGATCACACCGACTTCGCGGAGCTGGACGGCCCGATCATAGCAGCGTCGAGGTTAGCCGCCTATTGGCGTCGGCACCCGCGATGAGTGCTGGGTCGGGGGCCTCGTCATGCGTGCACCGACGCGGGCGAGAACGGCACCGCGTGCGGACGTTACCTGGTCTCCTGTGTCGCCCTGATTCAGGTAACGGCCGCTTCCCGCAGTCGTCGTTTGCGCCAGTGCGGGCGCTTGCCGCGTACGGTGTGGATCTCGCGATCGTGCGCAGGCGCTCGTGGTGGCTGGACTACGACGCGACTGTCGCGCTTTCCAGCAATGCGTTCACCCGCCGGCGCAGGCCGTCAGGCCCCGCGAAGTAGCGCTCGATGAGCGCGCCGGCCTCCGGACTCAGTTCCTGGCGCCGTCCGGTCGATGTGGCGAAGCTCAGCGTGCGTGCGGCGAGTGCGGCCTCCCGCAGCGAACCGGTCAGCCCCGCACGACTCCCCTCCGCCAGGCCGCTGATTGCCTCGATGAGTGGTTCAGGCAGCCGCCAGGCGCGGGCGAGCGCCACACTTAGGTCGAGCGCCGTGTAGCCGAACGCCGACTGCTCCACCTCGCGCCACGGAATGTCACCACGCAACTGGACAGACCTCACGATGCTCAAGCCGGCCGGGTCGTCCTCCTCGAGGATCAGCCGTCCGATGTCATGGAAGAGTCCGGCCGCGTAGGCGTACTCGCGTCCTTCGACGTGCCGTGCGTATGCGAGAGAGGTGGTGACGGTCGCGACGGCGATGGCGTACCGCCAGAAATCCAGGTAGTCGAAGACTTCCGTCTCGATCGGGAGCGCTTCCATCGTCGTGATCAGAAGCGCACTCGAATGCGCGCGGCGGAACCCAACCGCGGCGAGTCCCACTTCGAGGCTGCGTTTGGCTGTGCGTTCGCGCCACGGACCATCGCCCCGCGACACGTCCGCAAGCCGCTTCACGAGGTTCGCGTCGCGCCGGATGATCGCCGGAAGCACGGTCATGGCGCCCGGTAGCGACTCGTTCACGCTGAGGAGCTGGTACATCGCAGCAGGCATGGGATGCCTGAGGGCAGCGTTTGCCGCGACTTCGGGGACCGACACCAAGCTGGTAGTGGGCATGACGGCTCGCTTCGGGCGCGGGCTCACGGACCGGCTGACCGGCCGTTGTTCATCCTCACGCTACTGATCATAACGTGCGGTCCCGGGCAACCGTTGGGGCCCACTCCTGACGAATCGGCCGGGGATAGCGGATTATCTGACGGTTGGATGACGTTCCGCACATCGTGTGCGCAACGGGATGTCTGACTAGTCGCGCCGCGGCGCACCGCGCCTCGTCGAGTTCATCGAGGATGCGCCGGCTGCGGACGGGTCGAGGAAGGACGCGGTGCCGATCTGCATGGCGGTCGCTCCCGCCATGATGAGGTTCTGCGCCCGTGTCCCCTCCTGCCCGTGCAGGTTCCGTAGAACGGTCGAGGCCTTTGCTCCGCGCAGCGTCGAGGTCAGCCGCTTATTGGCGTCGGCTCCCGCAAAGAGGTTGGAAAGGCAGCTCGCCTACGCGCGCTCTGACGATGGTGAGGACTGCGTCGCGTGCAGATTCTGTGCGGTCTCAACGTGATGACCCCAACGATTCAGGTGCATAGCCGCTTCCAGCGGTCGTCGTTGGCGCCAGTGGTGGCGCTCGAGATCGGGAATGGGTTCCAAGTGTGTGACCGGGCCCAGCGAAAGCCAGGCCACCGGACGCACCGGCACGGGGATGTCGAGCAGGCGGGCCAGGAAGGCCTCCCGGTAGAACGATACCCAACCCATGCCGAGACCCTCGGCCGTTGCTGCCAACCAGAGGTTTTCGATGGCCAGGCAGACCGAATACAGACCGGCATCAGCGATGGCGTGCCGTCCGAGCACGTCCGGCGCCCCGCGATCAGGGTTGTACGTCACGACGATGGCAAGCGACGCTTCGAGTACGCCTTCGATCCGGATCTCCGAAAACTGACGCGCCCGTTCGGGATCGAGGCCTGTGGCGAAGACGTCACGTTCGTGCTGCACGTGCTCCCAGAAGGCCAGCGACAGTCCGCGGTCGGTCACGAGCACGAAGTCCCAGGGCTGCGTCAGGCCGACGCTCGGCGCGGCATGCGCAGCCGTCAGCACGCGTTCCAGCACTCCATCCGGGATCGGCTCGCCCGTAAACTGGCCGCGCACGTCGCGCCGTCTGAAGATCACCTCATAGAGTGACGAGCCATCGTCGACCAAGACGGCCTCCATCAACTGACTACTGGCCGGGTTCTGGGGCGGTCAGCAGCCCTGAATCCCCGAATCATGTTCGTCCGGCCCACGCTGCCGAGAGCCGCTACCTTCAACGTCAGAATCAGACACGAACGCGCCAACCCCATCAGTGAATGTCTATGGGACCACCATGTACTCGGCGCCCAGTGTGGCGGCGAGCGTACGAGCACGCCCGAGTCGCACCGGGCCGTCCTCTGTGTCGACAACGAGCGCTGGGGCGACCTGGTCTCGCAGGACGGTCCCGACCGTACGAAGGTCGTCGCCGTAGCGGCCGTCGGTCACGATCACGAGCAGCGTCTCGTCGACGCGATACCGTGCGCGCTCGCGGATCAAGAGCTGCCCCGCGCTGCGCAGTCCCTGCAGCAGTGGTGTCCGGCCGCCCGTCGGGAGCGCGGCAATTGCCGTCCGGACAGCGGCCGGCTGGCGGGTCGGCGGCACGAGCACCAGAGCTTGGTCGTCGCGAAACACTTCGAGCGCGACCGCGTCGCGGTGCGTCGCCGCCTGTCCGAGCAATCCCATGAGCACCGCCTTCGTGTCCGCCATGCGCTCCCGCGCGCCCATGGAGCCACTCGCGTCGACGAGTAACAGCACGAGCCGCCTCGGCGGCGCTTTCCGTCGATGCATGCGTATGTCGGTGCGATGCAGCGTGCCGCGGCGGCCGTCCAGGAGCGCCGTCACTACCGTGGCGAGCGCAGCGAGATCGCCGGACCGTCCGTCCCACTCCTGGTGGCCGATCGTGTGGCCACGCTGGGCAGAAACCGGCCGGCGCCGCCGTCCCTGTCGGGGACCGCTGGCTATCCGTGCTTGCAACGGCGGCAGTAGGAGACGTTGTGTCCCCGCGGGCCTCGTGACGTGGTCAGGCGCCCGCGGCCCCGCCGGCCCGGCATTGGTGGGTATTCCCGACGGGGATCGGTCACCGTCGGGGCGACCGTTGCCTGCCGCACCTCCGGGGTCACTGGCTGGGCCAGTACGCGGTACGACAGGCTCGCCACCATCTGGACGGTCGTCAGGGTCCGGCTGCTGCCGCCCGCGCACGATGTCCTCGACGGGCGGTGCGCTATGTGTGCCATCCGGCAGGTGACGCTGACGATGTGGAAGCGCGAGCAGCGCCGCCTCGAAGATGTCGCGCTCCTCGACATGATCGCGGTGGTCGAGCGCGGCGAGGGCCATCGCTGTCCGGTACAGCGCGATATCTGCACGCAGGCCGTCGACCCCGGCCTCGACGCAGAGGTCGACCGCCAGCGCCAGCATCGCGTCGGGCACGACCACCGCGGGGAGCGCAGCGCGCGCCGCGGACAGACGCGCGCACAGCCCTCGCTCCTCGGCGGCGAAGCGTGCGGCAAACGCGGCCGGGTCGCGATCGAACGCGACGCGACGGCTGACAATCTCCGCGCGCTGCGCCGCATCGGTGGGCGTGCGCACCTCCACGACCAGCCCGAAGCGGTCGAGCAATTGCGGCCGCAGGTCGCCTTCCTCGGGGTTCATCGTCCCGACAAGGACGAAGCGCGCGGGGTGGGCGACGGAGTTGCCATCGCGCTCGACGACGTTCACGCCGGACGTCGCCACGTCGAGCAGCAGGTCAACAAGGTGGTCGGGCAGGAGGTTCACCTCGTCGATGTACAGCACCCCTCGGTGCGCCGTCGCGAGCAAGCCGGGCTCGAGCCGTCGCTCTCCCGTCTGGAGCGCACGTTCGAGGTCCAGCGTGCCGGCAACGCGGTCTTCGGTCGCCCCGAGCGGGAGCTCGACGATGCGCGCGGGCCGTTCGATGGACTGCCCGCTGCGGTCGCAGAACGGGCAACTGCCCTCTTCCGGATCGCACGCGGCCGCGCAGCCCGCACGCGCACGGATCGCGGGCAGGAGCAATGCGAGTGCTCGTACCACCGTCGTCTTGGCGGTGCCACGGTCGCCGCGGATCAACACGCCACCGATGCGTGGGTCGACGACGTTCGCGAGCAGCGCGCGCTTCAAGCCCTCGTGCCCGACGACCGCGGTGAACGGATAGCCGGTCACGGGCGTGCCCGCCCCTCGATGTCGGACTCGACCGCCAGCAACTGGTCCTCGATGGCCGCGCGCAACGCCTCGTCTGGCACCTCCCACATGCCGCGCTGGATCGCCTCGATCAGGCGGTTGGCGATGTCCGTCGCAGCCCAGGGATTGCTGTCCGCGAAGAACCGCTGCATCTCCGGGTCGAGCAAGTACGTGCGCGCCACCTCCTCGTACATCCAGTCGTCGAGCACCTCCGCGGTGGCGTCGTAGCCGAAGAGATAGTCCACGGTGGCGGCGACCTCGAGCGCTCCTTTGTAGCCGTGGCGGCGGATGGCCGCGAGCCATTTCGGGTTCACGACCCGCGAGCGGAAGACGCGGAGCGTCTCTTCCTTCAGGTCGCGGACGCGAGGCCGCGCGGGGTCCTGCGAGTCGCCGAAATACCGCCGCGGGTTCGTGCCCGTGAGCGCGCGGACCGTGGCGGTCATGCCGCCGTGAAACTGGAGGTAGTCGTCCGAGTCGAAGATGTCATGCTCGCGGTTGTCCTGGTTCTTTAGCGCGACCTGGACGCCGGACAGCGCCTGCCTGAAGCGCGCGCGTGCGTCGACCCCGAACGACTCGCGGGTGTAGGCGTAGCCCCCCCAGTTCACGTAGGTTTCCGCGAAGTCGGCGTCCGAGCGCCACTGGCGCTCATCGATGAGCTGAAGGATCCCCGCGCCGTACGTGCCCGGCGGGCTGCCGAAAATGCGATAGCCGGCTTCACGCCATGCGTCCG
>SCVR01000240.1 GCA_004296805.1 Dehalococcoidia bacterium | reverse complement strand
AGCGCGATCGCGTCCGCCTTCGTGTTCACGATCGCCAGGGCCTGCCGCTCATCGCCCAGCCACCCAGCGATGGTGTCCCAGGACTGAGGTTCGAGGCGGATGTCGTACTCCACGCGCTCCAGTGCCCTATACCAGCGCCCCGGGTCACGGACGATCGAGGTGGCCTCGACGTCCTTGAATGCCGGGATGACCTCGAATGCCGGCTGCGTCGCCGTGGAGAGCACCACCGTCACGCCATAGTGCTCGACCAGCCCACGCAGCATGTCGAGCGTCGGCCCCAACAAGTGCGAAGGAATCGACTGGGCTTCATCGAGGACGATCACGCTTCCTGCGATGTTGTGGATTTTGCGCGTGTCCGAGGGCCGGTCGGCGAAAAGGCTCTCAAGTAACTGGACCGTGGTCGTCACGATCAGCGGCATGTCCCAGTTCTCTGCTGCCAATCGGGCCCACGGGCCGCGTTCAGCTGTGCCGTCTTGGTCTGCCGCTTGGACGCCGCTGTGGTGCTCCAAGACCAGCGTCTGGCCCGCGCCACCGAAGATCTCCTGATAGACCGCCGCGGTCTGTTCCGTGATCGAGATGAACGGCACGGCGATGATCACTCGACGTAGGCCGTAGCGGGCCGCGTGCTTCAATGCGAAGGCCAGCCCCGCTCGGGTCTTTCCACCACCGGTGGGCACCGTCAGGCGGAATACGCCCGGAGGGCGGTCCGCAGCCTCCAGACAATCCTCGAAGATCGCGCGGCGCGCTTCGGCCAGTCCGCCGGCCGCATGTCCGAACTGCCGCTCCTGGTCGCGCAGCAGTACGGCCAGCATTTCGGCCATCGACGTGTCTACCCGCGGCCGCGCGGCCGCGCGTTGTGAGTCGAAATGCTGCTCCGTGTCCAGAAAATCTGCGTCGACCAGCGCTGAGAAGACCATCCGGACGAAGTGCTCCCAAGCGTGCCGTCCACCCGCCAGGATGCCTGCCGGAAACACCTCCCCTGCAGGTGGCGCGTCGATCCCGGGGAACGCGGCACGGGCGGAGGTCAGTGCGCCTCGCGCGCGGGCGACGTTCTCTTCCAACTTGATCCGAGCTGTGAACTCACCCAGTTCCGGCAGGCCACCATGGTGGCCCTCGATCGCGAGGCTCAGCAGGGCGGCGTCGCCGAACTCCTGGACCAGCAGTGCGCCGGCCAGTTTGTGGTCGCCGCCACGCGGCCGGTTGCCCGCGAGATACGCCTGGAAGTCAAGGTGGACTTTGCCGAGGTCATGCCAGCGACCGAGCGCCTCAGCTGCCGCCCCGCCCCCGAATACGTCTCCGAACTCGAACGCGCGCCTCGCGGTGCCACGGAGGTGCTCCTCCAGAAGGTGCCACCGACCAGATCGATTTGGCGAGTGTGCGTACAACGGTCTCCTCCACCGTTCGGCACTATATCGCTTCGACTTCGGCTAATCGGGGATTCCTTGGCACTCCGTTTATCCACAGGCTGATCGACTGGTCATCACCGCTGAGTAGCGATTGTCAGTTCTGACGGTGGCGACGACACGCTGACCTCCTGGCGCAGCGGTTACAGACCGGATAGACGCACGGTCGGCTGCCCTCGCGTCAGAGAAACGTGACTTGTAGTTCACCAAGAATCTTGGCGCTGACTGGTGATAGTGGCGCGAGGACTGGATCGACGATGATCCGAGAGATGTCGCCATCGTGCAGCCGGAACACCTCGGGGGCGATATTCTGACAACGCCCGTGATCCCGCTCCTGCTATCCCGCGACGAAGAAGAAGCGTCCGATGAGGGCGTCTTCTTGTATCCGCCCTGAACCAGGGGACTGCGCGAGTTACGTGGCCGCGAAGGGGAAGAACAAAGGGAGCGTCAGGCGCTAGCGTTGGACAGCGGATCGCTACGAAGAACGGAGCCCATGAGGACCCCATTCTTCGTTCGCTGCTTGATGAATCCGCAAGCGAAGCGATGTCGTGGCGATGGCAATTCGTCACCACATGGCAACGACGGCGTCACGGCGTGATCATGGTGCATGAGTAGCCTCGGCTGTCGAGGATGGCGCCTGCCGTCCTACGGCCGAAGGAGATTCCCTTGGCGACCGATTCGAAACCGCGGATCGCGGTGTTCTCTGGCCCCACGGCCACGATCCAGAACAGTCCTCCCCTGCTGACCAGCAACAAGGCACGCGCGGCGGCCGGATTGCCGCTGCTGACGGCGGCTGACGGGACAGCGCTCCGCTTCGACAGCGTGCGTGCCCAACGGCTCGCAGCGCCGGTAACGGTGTACATCGACTACCTCAGCGCCCATCCGCTGGAGCGAGACGCCGACGGGCTCTATGCGGCACCGCATGGATACTTGGACGCGGGCGGTGCGTTCCACGAGCAGCAGACGGGAGCGGCGGACCGGGCGGTATACCGGGTGACGCTCGATCCGTCGGACGGCCTCTACATGCTGCCTTATATGGCGCTGCAGGCGGACGGGAGGGCATGGGACGAGGCGTGTGCGTTCCCGCTGGCGCCTCAGGAACAGGCCCGCCAGACGTTCTACCCGGATGCGCACCGGATTTACGAAGAGATCGATCGATTCGGGCTGGACTCGAATGGGAAGGGTTGCCTGCTCTCGAACGTAGCGGGGTTCGACTTCTTCCGGCCGGCGCCGAGCGGCGGTTACAAGCAGGGGCTCGTCCAGGCGGAACGCACGGACGCGGGTACGGGCGACATCGCTCCTGAGGTCATCGGGCGAGACTTCTTCCTGTATTACCCACAGCACCTGCGCGCGGAGCCGTATCTGGCCGCGCTCGCGCGGGCGACGAACGTAGTAAAGAACGCACTGGCAGGGGCGGACTATGCCGGCGCGCAATGGCTTGAAGGGTCGCCAACGACTGAGGAGTCGATGTATTGGCTGAACCTGGTGATCGACACAAAGGTGCCGCTGGTGGGGCACTCTGCGCAGCGGCCGCGCCAGACGATCTCAGCGGACGGCGACCGGAACATCGTGGACGGAGTGAAGTACATCCTGTCCAACATCTGGAAGAACGGCGGCGAGAGTGACCTGATCGGTGGCGTGATGATCGTCGACGAGCAGGTATTCCATTCGAGGGAGGTTACGAAGACCGACGCCCGTCCCGGAAACTACCAGGCTACGGGCGGGCACGGCGGCGTGGTGGCGTTGATGGGTGGGTACGCAGCACCAGAGCTGACGTATATCCCGACGAAGCGGCACACGTGGTCGTCCGAGGTCAACGTCACGCGCATGCCCTCGGTGGTACCTGGCGTGCACCTGACAGACGGCGGCATCGTGGAGTCGCCGGTGACCATCAAGGACGAGAGCGGCGACCTCATTCCAGAGATGATGCCGAAGGTCACGATCTCGAAATACACGCGCTATGGCGGGTCTGGACCAGTTCCCGACCCCTCGTGCGAGGTGGAGATCATGGCGCGTATGCGAGAGAACCTGATGACTTCGCCGCTGGCGGGGTTCATCGGCGAGGGCGCGTCGCCGTATGGCGCGATGGGCAAGGGCGCGGACCTGGCACTCGCGCGGGCTGTGTTCTCCGGAATGCCGGTGGTGCGTTGCGGCCGCGGTGCGACGGCAGGCCTGGCGACGAAGAACGATCCGCTCTTCGTTGCGGGGAGCAACCTCACCTCGACGAAGGCCCGCGTCCTGCTCATGGCCTCTCTGCTGCGTCTCGGCGCGCTGCCTCCCGCGAAGGATCCAGCGCACCCGACCGCGGAGGAGACGGCAGCCACGCGGGCGAAGGTGGCCGAGTACCAGAAAGTGTTCGACACCCACTAGCCGGCCGCTCCGGGCCACGCCAACAGCAGAGGCGGGGGACTCACATCCCGCCTCTGCTGTATTTCTACGGCGGCGCCTCGGCTGAGGCGCGCCGCGAGACTACGCGGCGACCGCAGCGATGCCAGTTGGGCGTTCGAGGTGGAATGAGGTCTTCCGCTGGTAGGCGTCACCAACGCGCAGCACGGTGGCTTCCGCGAACGGTTTGCCGACCACCTGCATGGACAACGGGAGCCCGGCCGCGGTGAACCCCATGGGGAGCGCGAGTGCAGGAAGACCGAGGAGGTTCCACGGCTGCGTGAACGTGGGCCAGTTCATGAAGGATGTGTGGTCCAGCCCCGCCAATCGCGGTGCGCCCATGAGCGCCGTCGGCATGAGCAAGACGTCCAACGGCTCCATCATCGCGGCCACGACTCGTCGAGCGAGCGACCGAAAGCGCTGCGCCTGCACATAGTCCGCTGCACCGACGATCGCGCCTTGAGACACCGCCTTGCTGGTGTGGACGCCGTAGTCCTCCCACCGCGTCCGCAAGTCACCGAGGTGGTATGACGTCGATTCGCCTCGCATGGTGACGGTGTTCGCGGAGCGGATCTCCTGGTAGTAGGGGACCGCCACTTCTTCGACCAGCGCGCCAGCGGAGATGAACCATGCAGCGGCGTCTTCAAAGGCTGCGACGGCGACGGGGTCAGCGTTCGGCGCCGTCAGGTGGTTGACTCGCTCCACACCGATACGGATGCCCTTCACGCTGCCGGTCAGGGCGGCGAGGTACGGCGGCACGGCCGCATGCGAGCAGGTCGGATCGCTCGCGTCGTAGCCCGCCAAGACCTCCAGGATGGCGGCGCAGTCACGCGCGCTACGCGCCATGGGCCCGATGTGGTCGAGGGAGTAGCCGAGTGGCGCGCAGCCGGACTTCGGCACGCGCCCGTACGTGGGCTTCAAGCCGGTGATGCCGCAATAGGCAGCGGGCAACCGGATCGAGCCTCCTGTGTCGGTACCCAGCGCTCCGAAGAAGAGACCAGCGGCCACTCCGGCCCCGCTGCCGGACGAGGACCCACCAGGCCACCGTTCAAGGTCCCATGGGTTGTGCGGTACGGGGAAAGGCTTGTTCGCGTCCGGCATGCCGACCGCGAACTCCATCGTGGTGGTCTTCCCGGTGATGACCGCACCTGCAGCGCGCAGACGCGCGACGACTGGAGCGTCGATGCCTGCGCCCCACGCAGGATTGAGGATGAGCGACTGCGCCGTCGTGGGTGCGTCTCGCGTGGCAATGATGTCCTTCACGCCGATCGGGATGCCCTGCAGGGGGCCTCGGTCGATGCCGGCAGTAAAGTCTCGGTCTGCCGCCGCCGCCGCGTTCAGAGCCTCGTTGTCCATCCGTGTGATGTAGACGCCGAGGTCGCCATCGAGAGCGTCCGCGCGTGCGATCACCGCTTCCGTGAGCGCGACACTGGACAACGTGCCCGATCGAAGAGCAGCAGCAGCCTCGGTGAGTGTCGAAGGAACGCCGATCACGCCACACCAGCCTTCTGCGCCTCACGTGCGCTCGACTCTGCCATCGCGGGCACTCTCAGGTGCCACGGTGTCTCCTGCTGGAACGCGTGCCCGGCCCGCAGGATCGTCGCCTCCGCGAACGGAGCACCGACGAACTGGACGGACAGGGGCAGGCCGCCGCTCGAGAAGCCCGCCGGGAGCGCCAGCGCCGGATAGCCGGTGAGGTTGAAGACGCCAGTGAACGAGGGCTGCAGGAGCCGCTTGGCGGGGTCGACGCCGAACAGTGGCCCGGGCGGCTCGGCCATGGTGGGGGTCACGAGCACATCAACGTCCGCCATCACCTCGGCAGACTTCCGGCAGAACCAGGAGCGGAACCGCTGGGCCTGCACGTAGTCCGCGGCGGTGTAGAAGGCCCCTCGCCCGATCATCATGCGTGTCTGCGCGCCGTAGTGCCGCCACTTCGAGCTGGCCATATCGAGGCGGTGGTAAGCGAATGCCTCCGTGATCATGATCATCGTGTTTGCTTCTTTGGCGAGCGCGGCGTGGGGCAGGTTTACCTCACGGACATCAGCACCGAGGTCTCGCAACACCTCGACGGCGGCAAGCGCCGCGGCCTTCGCCTCGGGGTCGAGCATCGGATGGTCGTAGAAGTACTCAACCGGTACGCCGACTCGCAGCCCTCGGACGCCGGAGTCGATGCCGGCCGTGTAGTCGTCGACTGGTGCGGTCGCGGCAGTCGGGTCGCTGGCATCGTGGCCGGCGATCACGTTGAGGATGAGAGCGCAATCGAGTGCCGTCCGCGCCATGGGCCCGATCGAGTCGAGGCTGTACCCGAGGGGGGCACAGCCCCACTTCGGCACGCGCCCATACGTGACCTTCAGGCCGGTGTGGCTGTTGTTGGCCGCGGGGATGCGCACCGATCCGCCGGTGTCGGTGCCCAAGCCACCCAGGATCATCCCCGTGGCGACGGCGATTCCCGTGCCTGAGGATGAGCCGCCTGCCGTCCGGTCAAGGTCCCAGGGATTTCGCGGGATCGGGAAGCCCTTCTCCGGATCCGGTGGGCCGAGGGCAAACTCGGAGAGCACGAGCTTGCCAAGCAGGACCGCACCGACGGAGCGGATGCGCGCGGATGCAATGGCGTCGTACCCGTCGCCCCATTTCCGATCGAGGACGAGCGAATTCGCGGTGGTGGGGGCGTCCTTGGTGGCGAGCAAGTCCTTGATGGCGAAGGGGATGCCCTGGAGCGGGCCACGATCGATGCCGGCAGCAAAGTCAACATCGGCGCGCTGAGCCATGGCCATTGCCACGTCATCGGTGACGGTGATGAACGCTCCCACGCTGTCGTTGAGGCGTCGGATGCGTGCGAGTGCGCCACGCGTGAGCTCAGTGCTGGTGACCTGACCCGACCGCAGTGCGGCGGCGGCCTCTGCGATGGTGAAGGGGTAGTCCATGGCGTCCTCCCTAGCCCTGCACCGGGGGAACCGGGGTGAACACCAACGCGGGTTCTTCGTAGCGAACGGCCTCGATGTACAGGCTGTCCGCCCCGGCACGAAGCGCCGGGTAGATGGAGACAAATGCTTCGAGTTCCGCGTCTGTCAGCGGAAGGCCTGCGGCCTCCACCGCAGCCGTGACCGCTGCTCGCACGTCTTTTGGCTCAGGCATTGCTTTCCCTTTCCGGCCGCCTGTCAGCGGCGTGTCCTCGTGTTGCAGGGCCCACATCAGGGCCGGCTGGATACAGATGGCACGCGACGCGGTGTCCTGGCTCCGGCTGCGTGACCCGCGGCGCCGCTTCCGCGCAGATCGCCATGGCGGACGGACAGCGCGTCCGGAAACGGCAGCCTGATGGCGGATCGAGGGGGCTCGGCAGTTCGCCTTCAAGCGGGGGAACGTCCGGACGCGGTGCGCCGGTGACGTCAAGCACCGGCGTGGAGGCGAGTAGAGCCTGCGTGTACGGGTGCAACGGCGTCGCATAGAGGCGATCGGCGTCGCAGATTTCGACTGCCTGCCCCAGGTACATGACACACACGGTGTCACTCATGTACTCGACCACGTTGAGGTCATGACTGATGAACATGTAGGTCAGGCCCAGCTCCTGCTGGAGGTCCTTGAGGAGATTGAGAACCTGCGCTTGGACGGACTTGTCGAGCGCGGAGACGGCTTCATCGCACACCACCAGTTTGGGGGAGAGAGCGAGCGCGCGGGCGATGTTCACCCGCTGGCGCTGCCCTCCCGAGAGCTGGTGCGGGTAGTACGACGCGTGGTTGCCGTGTAGGCCCACCTGCTCGAGCAGCCACCCGGTCCGCTCGCGCTGGTCCTGCTTCGAGAACCCGTGGACCTTCATCGGGAAGGCGATGATCTCGCCGACCGAGGCTCGCGGATTGAGCGCGGAGTGCGGATCCTGAAACACCATTTGCATGTTTCGGTGGATCTCCTTCTCCCTCGCGCTGGTGTGTCGCGGCTGTTGCGGCGAGCGCACATTCACGCCCTCGAAGACCACGTCGCCTTCGTCGATCGGAAGCAGTCCCACGACGAGGCGTGCCGC
>SCVR01000239.1 GCA_004296805.1 Dehalococcoidia bacterium | reverse complement strand
TCCCGGTAGCGCGGTTGATGTGCAGCACCCCGCCCACCGGGATGCGTACGAGCGTCGTCACATAGATGCCGGGGACGTGCACCTGGTCGGGGTCGATCTCGCCGGCCTCGACGATTGGCTGCTCCACCTCGACGATCACGTTCTTCGCGGCCATCGCCATGATCGGGTTGAAGTTCCGCGCCGACCGCCGGAACTGGAGGTTCCCGGCCGTGTCCGCCTTGTGCGCCCGGATGAACGCGTAGTCTGCGAACAGCGCCGTCTCCATCACAAAGGTGCGGCCACCGAAGTCACGGTGCTCTTTACCCGTCGCCGTCTCCGTCCCGACGCCAGCCGGCGTGTAGAACGCCGGGATGCCGGCAGCACCCGAGCGGATTCGCTCCGCCAGCGTCCCCTGAGGCACCAGCTCGGCCTGTAACGTCCCGTTCGCGACCAGCGCCTCCGCCGTGCCGGTGCGCGATGGGCGAGTCGAGGCGGTGAACGCCGCGATCACCTTCTTCACCCGCCCTGCCATGACGAGGTCGCCGAGGCCCTTCAACTCGTCGTCCGCCGACTCGAAGCCGACGCCGTTCGAGATAGTGGTCAGGCCGGTCGCCTTCGTGCGCCACAGCGCGGCCATCAGATTCGTCGGCTGCCCGGGCCCAAACCCTGGGATCATCAGTGACGAGTTGTCTGCGAAGCCAGCAACGGCCTCGTCCATGGACATAACAATGCGTGGTCGAGGCACCTGCGTGTCTCCTCCGCAAATCTAACGACACGTATCGGCGGCGTTATACACCCTTTGCGCAGGGCGAGGGAATCCGTCGCATGCTGATCCCACGCTCGTGGTCTAATACCCCGCTGCGAGCGCTGAATCGAGGCCACACATGCTCACCGTGACGGTCAACGGCGTCGAACGAGACGCGCCCCGTGGGGAGCGCAGCCTCCTCTCCTACCTCCGATTCGACCTCGGCCTGACCGGCACCAAGTACGGCTGCGGGGAAGGCCTGTGCGGCGCCTGCACGGTGCTCGTGGATGGGCAGCCGCTGCGCTCCTGCATGACCACGGTCGGCGCTGTCGCCGGTGGCTCCGTGACCACCATCGAGGGCGTTTCGAGCGGGAACACCCTCGAGTCGCTGCACCCCGTGCAGCGGGCCTTCGTGCAGGAGCAGGCGATGCAGTGCGGCTACTGCATCCCTGGCTTCGTCATGAGCACCATCGGCCTCCTCAACCGCGAGGCGCACCCATCCGTTGGCCAGATCCGGGAAGCCCTGGCGGAGCACATGTGCCGCTGCGGTACCTACCAGCGCATCGAGCAGGCGGTCGAGCGCGCCGCACGAGGTGACGAATGAGCCTCAAGATCGTCGGCGACGTGCAGGTCGGCTTCCCGCAACTCCGCACTGGCTACGGTGCCCAGACCTACGGCAACACCCAGCCCCAGACCGAGCGCGCCACATGGATCGCACTCGACGCTGAAGGAGGCATCACGGCCTACGCCGGCAAGGTCGAGTACGGCCAGAACATCCGAACCGGACTTGCCATCGAAGTCGCTGACGAACTCCGTGTTGCCATTGAAGACGTCGATGTCATCCTCGGAGACACCGACCGCGTCCCCTGGGACATGGGGACCTTCGGCAGTCAGTCCACGGCTCGTGTCGGCTGG
>SCVR01000238.1 GCA_004296805.1 Dehalococcoidia bacterium | reverse complement strand
GCTCTTCCGATCTCGATGGACGGACAGTGCCGCTCCCCGCGCCCCTGGCCGAGCTGCTGGCTCGGACGGCCGGCGAGCTGGCGAGCGGCCACGCCGTCACGATCCTGCCCGCCGATGCCATGCTCACGCCCGCCGAGGCAGCCGAGGTGCTCGGGCTGTCGCGTCCCTTCGTCGTCCGCCTCCTCGATGACGGCACGATCCCGTCGGAGCGGCTGCCCCGCAGCCGGCACCGGCGGATCCGGCTTACCGACGTGCTCGTCTTCGCCGCGCTGCGTGAGCAACGACGCGAAGGCCGGCGCCGCATTGCGGACGCCGTCGCGGACGCGGATCTCCCCTACTAAGCGTGCGGCCGGGCGTTCGTCGATACCAGCGTCCTCTTCCCGTTCTCGGTCATGGACCTGCTCCTCGCGCTGAGCCAGAACGCAGTCCATCAGGTGCTCTGGACGGAGCACCTGATCGAGGAGTGGGAACGGGTGATCGTGCGCGAGCATCGACGGACGCCCCAAAACGGCGGCATCGGTCGTCGCGGCGATCCGCGAGGCATTCGCCGACTGCGAAATCGAGCGCGCCAGCTAAGAGCACCTGATCGACGAGATGCCCGGCAACGACCCGGACGACCGCCCGCACATGGCCGCCGCGGTAGCGGCCACCGTCGATGTCCTGGTCACGAACAACCTCGGGGACCTCCCCGCAGAAGCGCTCTCGAAGCGCGGCGGCCGTGTCGTCGATCCCGACACGTACTCTGCGAGCTGCTCCATGACTAGACGGACGAACTCGTCGCGACACTCCTCCGCCTGGCGTCCGAGAAGACGCGCCTCCAAAGAACCCCCGAAGACTTGCTCCAGGCTCTGCGACGGGCGGGGCGTTGAGACATTCGCTGATCGACTCGCGCCGCCCATCGAGGGCCATTCGTGACGACCGCCATCCGTGGACGTCGCGGGCCGATAGTGAACGATCGTGAACGACGGTAGACTGCAACGAACGTGTGTGACGCTGCGATTTACATGCCCCGATCCACTCCAGAATGCTCAAAACTCAGGAGGCCACCAGGAGGCCACTCCGGTGAACAACCGTGACCGCTCATGGCGATTCAGCGATCATGCCAAATCTGAACTGCCGCCGGTTGACGGCCTTGGACGCCCCTCTGGTGATGCATGAACTGCGGCGCTACGAGCGGGTGCAGTTAGGGGTGGTTGTCGTCAAGGTCGGGGGCGGGTTCCTCAGCCTCGACATTGGTGCACTTGTCCTCGGACTCGTGACCGTTGCGCTCGCCCTATACGTTCTTTACCGCGATTCATGGCGAAGCGCGGTGCCGGAGATGTTCCTTGGTTACGAGCTTGCGCTGTGGAGCTATGGCGACGCCAGAGGCCTAGTCGCGGTGGTGCCAGTCACTCTGCTGAACGAGAGTGCCAAGGGAACAATCGTTCACTCATTCGATGTCGTGGTGAACGACGGTCAAACCCAATGGATCGGTTATCAAGGACTCAGCCTCGCATTGAACGGGACCTCGAGTTATCACCGCGAGTTCCCTCCGGCCCCTCGCATGCTCAATCGAGACGGTACTACTTCGCTATTGCTCGAAATCCAGGTTGGCCGCCAAGGTGCGGTCACAATTACTAGCAAAGTCAGGGTCGGGATCGTCGCGCACGTCGAGGTACCCGGATCATTAGGTCGACACTCTCGATTCGAAAGTATCGCTAGGAGCGAAGAATTCGTTGGGCCACCAAACAGTATCTCCGACTGGTTCATGTCGCCTCAACACGGCTCACTGGAATTGAGGGCCACGCACCCCACAACCGAGATCCTGCGAGGGGGCAAATAGCGCTTCGCAAGTCGGGAATGTGCAACGTCGATTACTCGCTCCGCAGTAGATGGATCGCTAATACCCCCTCTAATCTGAGAACACATTTTCTATGGCCGGCCACTGTAAACACCTACGCAGCCGCAATACGCTCGAAGCCTCTCCTCAACGAAGGGAGGAAGGTGTGACGGACGACATTGGCCCTTGGCCTCAGCACTGTGTGGTGGTTAGACGAGATGGCACAGAGATCGGAACCGCATCCATCCGAAGGGAGCCTAACTCCTCGTCCACGCGTGTGGAGATGTGCAGCCTCTCTCCACTGCTGCAAACAGGACTCACCTACACGCTGAGCCTAGGCGACAGCATCGAGCGTGCAGTCGTCGCTCGACGCGCCATTGGTGACGCAGTGATCGTTGAGACTCTCGACGGCGCACCGTTCTTTCACACAGGCGGTGTGCCCTATCGCTGAGGCGGGAGCAGGCGGCGGGATCCCTGACGCACAGGGGCCCGACCACCGTCTATCCCGTCCACAGCGTTCCCCGCGCTTCCGGCGGCACCACCGTCGCGATGCCCTCGGCGGCGCAGGTGTCGAGGAAGTGCGGGTCTGAGGTCGCGAGCGGGACGTCAAGGGTGCACGCGGTCTCGGCGGCGACTCAGTCAGCGAGGCTAACGGCGTGTGTCGGTGGCGAGGGTCGTCGGGGCTGCGCTAGGTTACATGTAGCGGGAGCCGTGATGCCTCAGAAGCCTCAACCGACGTCGAACCGCGACAAGGTGCGCGAGCGGCTGCGCGCGCCGGTGGTTGCGGCCGATCCAGATCTGGGTGCCGGATGTCCGGGCGCCGAGTACGCCGAGGAGATCCCCCGCCAGTGCCTTGCGATCGCTGCGAGTGAGCGCGACCGCGATGACATGGACTTCGTCGAGTCGATCTCGATCCTCACGGAGTGAGGCACCGAAAGATCTGGACGGTTGCTGGCGGCGGCGACTTTTCGGGGAAACCTCGTCCCGCGGTGATCGTCCAGAGGCTGAACCAGGCCCTCCTCTTGTTGCTCGGCTTCACGGGGACACCGGCGAGTTAGACGGAGCCGATCCGTGCGCCTCTTCATCGCCCTCGACGTTCCCGATGCATGGCGCGAGGCGGCGCGTGACGCCCTCGACGCGCTGCCCGCCGAGGCGCGGGCGGCGCTGCGTGCTGTGCCGGCGGAGCGGCTGCACGTCACGCTGCGGTTCATTGGGGAGTATCCGGAGGGCGGGGTGACGAGGCTAGAGCAGGCGCTCGATGAGCAGGTCGGCGCGGTCGACCTCCAGATGGCGCTGGGGCGAGCCGGGACGTTCGGGCGGTCGGTCGTGTGGCTCGGGGTGGAGGGCGATGGACTGGCGGGCCTCGTTGCGCGCGTGGAGCAGGCGGTCCGCGCGGCGGGGGTGGCGGCGTCGGAGGAGCGGTTCAGCGGGCACCTGACGATCGCGCGGACGCGCGGACGGATGGACGCTCGCCAGTGGAACGCCCTCGATGCCGCGGTGCGCGCGCTGCCCGCGCCACCTCGATCGCCGGTGCACGTGCGGTCAGTGGTGCTGTTCGAGTCGGCGTCCGAGGGTGGCGCGCTGGTTTATCGCGCGCTCCATCGGACGGTTGGTTAGCCGAGCGAGCCCGTTAGAGCGCGCGCGTTTCGGTGCTGGGTCGATCGGGGTGGTACGCCGTGTCAGTACCCGATCGACAGCGACGATTCCACCAGCCGTATGCGGCACCGCCAGCGACGAGCAGGATCACGAGGTAGAGCGGCGACTTGCTCCGCGAGCGCTTCGGCGAGATCTGCGAGGCGAGCGAGACGGCAGCGGCGCCGTGGGCGGCACTCTTCTTGCCCTCCTCGATGGCGGGTTGAGCCTGCTCGTGGATGTCCTCGATGCCGTGCAGCACGGCCTGGGCCTGCTCGCGGAGTTCGCCGAGGCGATCTCGGGCGACGGGGAGCGCGTCCCGCAAGGCCTCGCCGCCTTCGCGACCCAGATGCATCAAATGTTCGGCCTGACTCCTGGCACGTTCACGGCGACTTCTGGACCTCAGGATCTTCTTCACTCTGACTCGCTCCTTTCGGGTGCACTGGAACCTCGTCTAGCCCTCGATCGACGCTACCACTCCGGCACCCGTGAACCCGGTCGCACGGCTTGCGAGCGCGCGGTGGGTGTGGCGAATCCGTTACGAGCAGATACTCCGCATCGGGCGTCTTGAGATGCGGTCACTACGGCTGCGCAGGCGGCTCGTCCGGCGGAGGCCGCCGGGACGCTTCCATCTCGGTGACCGCAGCGTCGGTTTGCCGGTGCGCGGTCGTGACCTGACGTTCGAGGTCACGACGTTGGCGCATCCCGCGGTAGCGGCCGGGCGTGGAGACGATCCACGCGAGCAGCGCTCCAGCCAGGGCCGCCGCGAAGACCGCGAGCAGGACTGGCGCCGGTCTGGTCTCGAACATCAGGAAGTGAAACGTCACATCCTGCGTGTTCTGCGCACCGAAGACGACGAGGGCGGTCGCGACGATCAGCCCGATGATCAGCTTCACTGGGGGCATGCTTGCTCCCTCCACTCGTGCGTTACCTCGACAGATTGGTGCACAGATGGGTGCAGCATGAGGACGACCCTCGTTCCATCTGTCCAAGTCCGCCCGCGGTCCCCCGCGTGTGCCCACTCTGTCTCACCGGAGCGAGTCCAGTCAGGGACGTTAGTCGCCTCATGGAGCGTACTCTCGACTTGTTCCGTCTGGATCCGCCTGACCCAGCCACCTCGATCGCCGGTGCAAAACGGTCGGTGGTGCGCTTCGCGGGGGTGGTGACAGGGTGTAC
>SCVR01000237.1 GCA_004296805.1 Dehalococcoidia bacterium | reverse complement strand
CTTGAGCGCGGCCGGTGCCCGGTCCTGCCACGTGTGGGTTTCGGATGTCACGCGACCAGTCTCGCTTCGGCGTAGTCCAGCGACAAACGCCAAGCAATGCGCCAAGACGCTCGGAATCGCGCCACTTACTCGTGGCAGAAGCCGCCGATTCGCCGTGACTTGCGGCTGCTTCACCATTGCGCTGATCGACGGATTGTGAGTCCGTTGTTCCCTGGTCGGTCGCGGACGCCGCGTCCCACTCGCCGAGCCGGGGTCCGTGCGGTGCAGCGGGACAGGCGCTCGACCTTGATTCCCGGTGAGGCTCGGTCGACACGCCGTGGCCCGCGCGAGAGCAACGCCGTAACTGCCCCCGGCGGCGACCGCACCATCACTCAATCAGCGGCCGCACCGTCGCGTCGATTGAGGATCCGATAGAGCGCCGGAAGCACGACCAGCGTGAGCAGCGTGCTCGAGATCAGCCCGCCGATGACGACCGTCGCGAGCGGGCGCTGCACCTCGGCACCCGTCCCTGTCGCCAGGGCCATCGGCACGAATCCGAGTGACGCTACCAGCGCAGTCATCAGGACCGGGCGCAGGCGCGTGATCGACCCGCGAACGATGGCATCCTCGAGCGCCGCCCCGCTCGCGCGGAGCTGGTTGATGAACATGATCATCACGAGCCCGTTCAGCACCGCGACGCCGGACAGCGCGATGAACCCGACCGCCGCGGAGATCGAGAACGGCATCTCTCGCAGCCACAGCGCGATCACGCCGCCGGTTAGTCCCAGCGGAACTGCGGCGAACACGAGCAGCGAGTCGCGCAGGCTCCGGAAGGTCGCGAACAGCAACAGCAGGATCAGCGCGAAGCACACCGGGACGACGAAGGTCAGCCGCTGCTTGGCGGCCACGAGGTTCTCGAACTGACCGCCCCACACGAGCCACTGACCCGCCGGTAGCTCCAGCGCGTCGACCTTGCTCTGCGCCTCGGTGACGAACGAGCCAAGGTCGCGCCCGCGCACGTTGCACTGGACGACGATCCGGCGCTTTCCGTTCTCGCGGCTGATCTGGTTCGTCCCCTCTGCGATCTCGATGCGCGCGACCGTGCCCAGCGGCACGAAGCCTCGCTCGACGGAGATCCGCGTCAACGCAGCGGCGCTGTCGTCCGCGAGCGCCGGCAACCCGACCTCCGCAGTACCGATGCCGTCGTGGGGGAGCGGAATGGGAAGTCGGTCGAGGATGTCGACCTTCCCGCGGAGCGAGTCCGGCAGACGCACCACGAGATCGAAGCGTCGGTCTCCCTCGAATACGACGCCGGCTTCGCGTCCACCCATTGCGACGGCGACGACGTCCTGCACGTCCGACACGTTGAGGCCGTAGCGCGCGATCACCGCGCGGTCCGGCTCCACGGTCATGACCGGCAGGCCCTCGGTCTGTTCGACCTTGGCATCGGCGACTCCTCTGACGCTGAGCAATGTCGACAGCACGCGCGCGGCGGTC
>SCVR01000236.1 GCA_004296805.1 Dehalococcoidia bacterium | reverse complement strand
TCGCCCTTGGGCAACTTCTCCTTCTTGAGCGGCCCCTGCGGTACGCCGCGGGTGTAGACCTGCGTGTGTGATGAACCACCGAGGTCGACACGGACCAGCACGTCCGAGGAGAGCGCGTTTACGACCGACGCGCCGACGCCGTGCAGACCACCCGACACCTTGTATCCACCACCGCCGAACTTGCCACCGGCGTGTAGCACCGTCATGACGGTTTCCAGCGCCGAGAGCCCCGTCTTCGAGTGCTTGTCCACGGGGATACCGCGCCCGTTGTCCTGCACGGACACGTGTCCGTCAGCCTCAATCACGATGTCGATGCGATCGCAGAAACCGGCCATCGCCTCGTCGACGGAGTTGTCGACGATTTCATAGATCAGGTGGTGCAACCCGCGCTGGTCGGTTGAACCGATGTACATGCCGGGGCGTCTGCGGACCGCCTCGAGGCCTTCGAGAACCTGAATGCTCTCGGCGTTGTACGCGGGGGCCTTGGAGGATCGGGGGGCGGTCGTGGTCATCGTGCCTCGATCAAACCGCGCGCCTCGGGAGGTGCTCGGGAACGCTCGATCCTGGTCGTGCAGCCGGTGCGGGCATAGGAGGGGAGGCCCACCGACGAGGCGTCACGCAGGCCTCGGAAGGCCCCCGCGAACACTCGTGAAGTGTAGCACGATCGGGGCCTTCCCGAACCTCTCACCAGCATCGATCCGGCGCCCCTAGAATGGCCCGAATGTCCAGTGATTCCGCCTCGATCACGCTTCAGCCGATCGGCGTTGTGCACAACGGCGAGGCCGATGCTTCACGTGTTGACTGGTCGCGCGTCCGCTCTCAGATCGTGCTCCGCGAGGGCCTCGCAGATGCGCTCCTCGGACTGGGTGATTACTCGCATGTCATCATCGTCGGATGGCTCCACGAACTGCCCCAGGCGATGCGGGGACGCCTCCATGCCTACCCCTCCGGCGACGACCGATACCCCCTACAAGGCGCCCTCGCCCTGCGCGGCGCACGGCCCAACCCCATCACCGTGACCGTGTGTCGCCTGCTCAAGATCGAGGGCGCCACCATCGAAGTGGAGGGCCTCGACCTGATCGACGGCACGCCGGTCCTCGACGTGAAGCCGTACATCGCTGCCTACGACGCGCTTCCGAAGGCGTCGATCCCGAAGTGGGCGCGCGGCTAGTGGCGACGACACGAGGCACGACGCGCCGTGCCAGCCCGAGCCGCGGCCTGCAGGCGGGCCACACCGGCCTCGATGACGTACGTGAGCCGGGCCTTGCCCGCCGTCCGTACACGAAGCGCGACCTGGACGGCATCTACCGCGCGCTCCTCGAGGCGTACGGTCCACAGCAGTGGTGGCCGACCGCTGCCGAGGACGGCCCGGAACAGCGCTTTGAGATCTGCCTCGGCGCGATCCTGACGCAGAACACGGCGTGGCGCGGTGCCGCGGCCGCGCTGGAGAACCTGCGAGGTGCTGGCGCGACCACGCCGGAGGCGATCCTCGACCTGCCGGAGCCGGTGCTCGGCGAGTTGCTGCGCCCCAGTGGCTACTTCAACGCGAAGGCGAGGAAGGTCCGCGCGTTCTGCGAGGCCGTCCTCGATGCGGGCGGCATCGACGCATTGCTCGCGGGTGACGCGGACGAGGTGCGCGCGCGACTCCTCGCGCTGTGGGGCGTCGGCCCCGAGACCGCGGACGCGATGACCCTCTACGCCGGGCGCAAGCCGACGTTTGTTGTGGACGCATACGCGTACCGGCTCTTCGAACGCCTCGGCCGGCCGCCGGGCAAGCGCGACTACGACACCTATCGCACCTACTTCCTCGGCAAACTGGGCACCGATGTGTGGACGCTCAACCAGTGGCACGCGCTGATCGTCCGCCACGGGCAGCAGATCTGCCTCCGCACGAAACCGCAGTGCGACGCGTGCATCCTCGAACCTCGATGTGAGTTCACCCGCGGCACGTCAGCTCAGGACGAAGCCTGATGGCGAGGCGCACCGCCCGCACCGCTGCCTGGGCGGTCCTGATGGGCCTCGTCGCCGCGCGCTTTGCGGACGGCCTGGTCCCCCTGCCGGTCGAGGTGCTCATCGGCGTGGGCGCGACCGTGGCGACCGACTGGTTCCTCCGGTGGCGCGAGGGCGGCCGCGAACGAGACGAGGCGTCAGCCGCCGAGCGCGCCGCTCAGGAGCGGGACGAACGCCTCGGCCGCGAGCGATAGGGCGATAGGGGTTGAGGCCCTCGCTTGCCGCCTCGCCCGCCCGGCGACAGACTGGCGGGCGAGGGGTAACGCATGGAACTCGGCATCATCGGCAAGTCGCGCAGCGGCAAGACCTCGCTGTTCAACGCGGTCACGCGGGGGACAGCGCAGGTGGGTGCGTACTCCGCGGGCACGGAGCCGAACGTCGGCGTCGTGAAGGTGCCAGACCCGAGGCTGGACGCGCTGGCCGAGGTGTTCAAGCCGAAGAAGCTGACCCACGCCGAGATCCGCTGGGTCGACTTTCCCGCTGGCTCCTTCGGCAAGGACGCCCCGGGCGCGCAGTTCCTCGCCCAGATCGCGAAGGCGGACGCCCTCGTCCACGTCGTGCGCGCGTTCGAGGACGAGTCCGTGCCGCACCCGGACGGCGGCGCGATCGATCCCCACGGCGACATCGAAGCGCTCGACCTCGAACTCGCGTTCTCCGATCTCGCGCTGATTGAGCGGCGCGTGCACCGCATCGATGTAGAGATGCGCGCAATGAAGCCGGCCGACCGGCCGGCGATGGAGACGCACCAGGAGTTGCTGCGCCGGATGCAGGCGCACCTCGAAAGTGGCGCGGGCCTTCGTTCGATGACCTTCACGGAGGTCGAGGACAAGGAGCTGCGCGCGTACCAGTTCGTCACGCGACTGCCCGTGCTGCTCATCATCAACATCGGTGAGAACGACGTCGCACGTGCTGCAGAGATCGAGGCGGAGTACGCCGCCCGTTACGCGGGGAGCAGCGTGGCTGTGGCCGCGCTGTGCGCGAAGATCGAGGCGGAACTCTCGCAGATGGAGCCGGACGAGGCTGCCGTGTTCCGTACGGACCTCGGCCTGTCTGCTGAGTCCCCGCTCGACCGCGCGATCGTCAATGCCTACAGCCTCCTCGGCCTCCAGTCATTCCTGACCGCGGGTGAGGACGAGGTCCGCGCGTGGACCGTCCGCAAAGGTGCGAGCGCTCCTGAGGCCGCCGGCAAGATCCACTCCGACCTCGAGCGCGGCTTCATCCGTGCGGAGGTCGCCGGGTGGCAGGACTACGTCGCAGCGAAGGGCTCGAACGCCGAGCTGAAGAAGGCTGGCAAGCTCCGCACGGAGGGGAAGCAGTACATCGTCCAGGACGGGGACGTGCTGAACATCCTCTTCAACGTGTAGCGATGCTGGCCACCCTCTCCTGGTGGTCGGTGTTCCTGGTCTTCCTCGGGTTCCTGCTGTTCTTCCTCGTGGCTGGGGCCATCGTCTGGTGGCGTTCGCCTGGTCTGCGCGCGGTCCTCAGTACTCTCAAAGCGCTCGGCTGGCGGCGCGGCATCAGAGGCGCGTGGGCGATCACCCGAGATCCGCGGACGCCACTGGTGGTGCGCCTACTCCCGATCCCCCTCGTGGTCTACCTCGCTATGCCGTTCGATTTCATCCCGGACTTCATCCCGCTGCTCGGACAACTCGACGATGTCGTGGTCATCGCGTTGGTCGCGTGGATCGTGGTGCGCCTGACGCCGCCCGACGTGTTGCGGGAGCATCTCGGCATCGAGCGGGTGTCCTGACCGCGCGTATGATCGCGCCGTGCAAGACGCTCATCCCAACCGCCCGCCTGCTGTCGCCATCGTGGAGGCGATCGAGGCCGCATTGGCGGGCGGTCCGCCTGTCGCGATCGCCACGGTGGTGACCGGTGGCGCGTCAGGCCTCGATGCCGGGGCGAAGCTGCTGGTGCGCGCGGACGGACGGACGTTGGGCTCCCTCGGTACAGCCGACGCGGATACCGCGATCCGCGAGGTCGCAGTCGCGGCCTTCACCGCGATGCCGAGGATCGTCACGGGCACGTGGTACCTCTCGGGATCGACCGCGACCGACCGTCCCTCGCAGGCGAAGGAGGGCGCGGGTGAGGTCATGGTCCAGCTGTTCGAGGCCCCCGCGCGCCTGGTGATCGTGGGTGCCGGGCACGTGGGACTCGCCCTCGCGACCTTCGCCGAACTGCTCGGCTACGAGACGACGGTCGTCGACGACCGGGAGGAGTTCGCGAATCGCGACCGCTTCCCGATGGCCCATCGCATCATCGTGGATGAGGTCGGCCCCGCCCTCGACTCGCTGACCCTCGACGCTTCGACGGCGGTCGTGCTCGTCTCCCGCGGGCACCGAGTCGACGAGGAGGCGCTGCGCCATGCCGTCGGGCGGGGGGCAGGCTACGTGGGGATGATCGGGAGCCGGCGCCGGACCGGGACAGTCCTCGAGCACCTGGCCGCCGAGGGCTATCCGGCCGAGGCCCTGAAGGCCGTTGCCACGCCGGTGGGCCTCGATATTGGTGCGGAGACGCCGGAGGAGATTGCGGTCTCGATCCTGGCCGAGATGACGATGGTCAGACGGGGGGGATCGGGCGCCAGAATGAGTCAGATTCGAGCCTCATCGGGCCCTACATAACGCTTCGCGAGCGTGGTATGGTCGGGCCCGCGACCGACCGAAACCCAAGGCGAAGAGCCAGAGGCGAGGCCGCCGCTCCCACATTGCCAGTTCCCTCTGGGGCATCGGGGCCGAGCAATCGGCCCTGATGCTTTCTGGCGGTGGATCCGGCGTCACTGGGGCGCTCACCGGTGAGCGTGCGGCCTCTCCGGTATTACGTCCGTCCTCCCTCTCCGGATCTCACAGACGTATGATCGAAGGCGTACCTCCGGGTACGGGAGGCTCCGATGTCGCTGGACCTGTACAAAGAACTGCGCGAATCGCTGGCCAGCGGCCAGCCTCGCGTCATGGCGACCGTGGCCGATACCCGTGGCTCGACGCCTCGCAAGGCCGGGGCCCAGATGCTCCTGCGCCCGGACGGCACCTTCGTCGGGACCATCGGCGGCGGGTGCGGTGAAGCCGAGGTGTGGCAGGAAGCCATGGAGACCATGGCGGATGGCAAGCCTCGGACCGTGGTGGTCGACCTCACCGAGCCTGTCGAGGGCGATGACAAGATTTGCGGCGGCGTGATGCGCGTCTTCGTCGAGCGGATCGGGTAGCGATCGTTCGGCGGACGGCCGGCGTATGATCGATCGACGCGCACTCCTCGGCTGGAGGGCGCACGCGGAACCCCGGTGCTACATTCGACCGCAGGTCGTGACGAAGCGCACCGGCCGGAAAGGTACTCACCATGCTGGGAAGCCTCGGCTGGCAAGAACTGCTGATCATCGTGGTGATCCTCGCGCTGCTCTTCGGGGCACAGCGCGTTTCGGGCCTCGGCGGCGCGCTCGGCAAGGGCATCCGCGAGTTCCGCGAGGAGGCCAAGGGCTCCGAAAAGGACAAGGCGCCGGCCCTTGAACGGCCCGCCGGGATGTCCGACGCGGACTGGGTGGAGTACCAGGAGTTCAAGAAGTCCAAGACGTCCTGAAGCGTCAGCCTGCTGATCCGTCGAAGGGGCGCCCGCGAGGCGCCCCTTCTGCATCTCCAGCCGCCCAACAGCGTGGTGGATGCGATGATGGACGCATGACCGAGGCCTCACCCCCGACTCAGATCCGCGCGGTCGTCTTCGACCTGTGGGGCACGCTCATGTCGGAGCGCCGGGACACCTTCCCCGTCCGCGCGCGCCTGCGGTTCGAGCGCTGCGCCCCGATCCTCGCGAAGTACGGGATCGAGACGACGCAGGACGAGTTCACGAAGCACCACCAGCGGTCGAACAGCACGCTCGCCCGGCTACAGGAATACGGGCGCGACGTCAGCAGCGAGGATCGCGCTCGCCACGTCTTCTACCAGTACCGCCCCGGCATTGCGGACCACATCGACGAGGCCGACGCGACCGCCTTTGCGGAGGCCTACGGCGGCGTGATCGAGCACACCCCGCCCGACCTGCTTCCTGGCGCCCGCGAGGCGATCGAGGAGGCTCGTGCGCGCGGGCTGCGCGTTGGACTTATCTCGAACACCGGGGTGGCAGGGGGCCGCCACCTCCGCCGGGTCTTCGAGGCGACCGGGATCATCGATCACTTCGACGCGCTGATGTTCAGCGACGAGCACCGCCGGGCGAAGCCGCACCCGGGCCTCTTCCAGGCCACGCTCGAGGCCCTCGGAGCTGAAGCCGGGGAGACCGTCTTCGTCGGCGACACGCCGAGGTATGACGTGGGC
The DNA here is from genome assembly GCA_004296805.1 of Dehalococcoidia bacterium. GTDB lineage: Bacteria > Chloroflexota > Dehalococcoidia > UBA2979 > UBA2979 > SURF-43. The sequence continues at coordinate 2,665 of SCVR01000236.1, read as the reverse complement.
CCGCCGAGGCGCTACGGCTGGTGGGTGGTGCAGGTGGGTGAGCGCGCGGATGGCGATCCGCCCGCGCACGTCCGTGTGGCAAACGTCGGTGAGTTGTTCGACGCGCTTGAGCGGCTGGCCCTGCTGCCTTCGAGGTCCGCCCGTCAGGCGTGAGCCCGCGTTCAGCCACCTCACGCATACACAGGTAGAGCGCACGGACGGCTTTGCTATGCTCGCGCCGCCCGTTGCGACACCCCGACCTACGGAACCCGCACGGAACCCAGACGCCCGGAAGCGCTTGTGCACCCGGAGCGAGAGGACGCGCCCCCGATGGAGATCGTGCCCGGTCTGCACCAACTCAAGACGCCCATGGCCGGCCCCGCGCTGCCGTACATGATGCCTTACGCCTTCACGGGCGGGGACGGCGTCTCCCTCTTCGACGCTGGCTTCGGCACCCCGCAGGCGATCGAGGCGATGACGAAGGAACTCGCCATCCTCGGCTACGCGCCGACCGATGTGCGCCGGCTCTTCATCTCGCACGCCCACCCCGATCACATCGGGATGGCCTCGTGGATCAAGGAACAAGCGCCGGACTGCCAGGTGATCATGCTCGAGCGTGAGTGGCAGTGGATCCAGGCGCGCTGGCTCGATGGCGACGCGTGGACACGCCTCTCCGACGGCTGGCTGGTGAAGCACGGCATCCCGCAGGAGGACATCGACGCGGCGCACGAGGCAGGCGCGCTGTCGCCCACCGCGCCCGCGGTGAAGCCTGGCCAGGCAACGCCGGAGAAGCCCGCGGGCGGGCCTCAAGGTGGCGGCGGGCCGGGTGGTGGTCAGGGCGGGATGCGTTGGATCGAACCGGACGTGAAGCTGCAGGACGGCGAGGTTGTCGAGTTCGACGGCTGGAAGCTGCGCGCCGTCTGGACGCCCGGCCACACCCCCGGCCACATGTGCATGTACGAACCCAACCACCGCCTGATGTTCACGGGCGACCACGTGCTGCCTTACATCAGCCCCAATGTGTCGCTGCACGCGGACCAGGAGGGGAGCAGCCCGCTCTCCGATTTCCGCGCGTCGTTGAAGAAGGTGTCGTCGTTCGACACGCGCTGTGCGCTTCCCGCACACGAGTTCACCATCGCCAACCTCAAGTCCCGCTGCGACGTGTTGCTCCACCACCACGACGAGCGGCTTAACGAGGTGCGCGAGGCAATCGGCTCAGGCGAGACCTCGGGCCGGGTGATCAGCCAGAACGTCCACTGGAACACGGGCCCGTTCGACGACTTCAACATCTTCATGAAGCGCTCCGCCCTCGGTGAGACGCTGGCCCACCTGCGACTGCTCGAGGACGAGGGCCGCGTGGAGCGGATCGAGGCGGACGACCGGCTCCTGTGGCGTAAGAAGTAGGACAGGATCGGCGACGGCCGTGCGACACTGGTCGCATGGCCGCAACATCCGAAGGGCCCACCATCCGTGAGCGCGCCGCGCTGATCCTCGGACGCGCTGCGGGCACGGCCGCGCGACGCTTCGGGCGTGGCGGCGGCACGGCGCTCCCCGGCCTCGTCGCGGGGGCACTCGCGCCGAGCCTGCTCGAACGGCTCGCGCAGCAGGCCGGGCAGGGCGTCGTCACGATCACCGGCACGAACGGCAAGACGACGACCACGCACCTGATCGCCTCGATCATGCGCGCGCATGGCGTCGAGCCGCTGACCAACCCCTCCGGCTCCAACCTCGAACGTGGCCTCGTGGTCGCGTATGTCGAGGCAGCAGACGCGGACGGACGGATCGCCGGGGCAGGTTCGCGCGTCGGCGTGTTCGAAGTCGATGAGGCCGTCCTCGCACGGCTGTTCCCGCGGCTGAAGCCGCGCGTGGCAGTCTTCCTCAACCTCTTCCGCGATCAACTCGACCGCTACGGCGAGGTCGACTCGGTCGGTGAGGGTTGGGGCGGGATGCTTGCCTCCGCCGATCCGGGTTGCACGCTTGTCCTCAACGCCGATGACCCCTCGATCGCGCAACTCGCCGAGGGCACGCGCGCGCAGGTGCTGACGTTCGGCATCGACGACCGTGCGGCGGGCCTCGCGCAGCGTGAGCACGCTTCGGACGCGCGGTTCTGCCGCTGCGGTGGGCGCTTCGCCTACGAAGTCACGTTCATGGGGCACGTCGGCATCTGGGCCTGCACGTCGTGCGGTGACCGCCGTCCTAACCCCCGGATCTCGGCGCGCCGTGTCGAACTCGGGCCTGACGGGTCGCGCGTGGACGTCAGTATCGACGGCGCCTCCGTCGTCCTTGAGATCCCGATGGCGGGCCTGTACTCCGTCTACAACGCGCTGGCCGCCATGGCCGCCGCGCACGCCCTCGGCGTCCCTGTCACCACGATCGCGCGTGCGATCGGCGAGGCCGGCCCGGCTTTCGGGCGGCAGGAGCGTTTCGAGGTCGACGGCCGCACGGTGCGCGTGCTGCTGGCGAAGAACCCCGCGGGGATGAACGAGCTCCTGCGCGCGCTCGTCGCCGGATCGAGTGAGGGCCAGCCAGTGCACCTGCTGGCCATGCTGAACGACGGTATCCAGGACGGCCAGGACGTCTCCTGGATCTACGACGCCGACATCGAGGTCCTCGCGGGCCGCGACGTGACCGTGACCTGTTCGGGTGACCGCGCGGACGACTTCGCACTGCGCTGGCACCTCGCGGG
>SCVR01000235.1 GCA_004296805.1 Dehalococcoidia bacterium | reverse complement strand
CGCCTGCAGCATGGTGGTGGGACAGAGGTTCTCCCAGCGGTTGCCGTGCCTCGACCGCACCACGCCGTCCATCTGCCACATGAGGTCAGTGAACTGGTGCAACGTGGCCAGCGTCTCGTACATCGACAGGTCGACCGTGGCGCACTCGCTCGTGCGAAGCGCTCCGGCCAGCGCCACGCTGTAGGCGAGAGTGCCCGCCTGCACGTAGGGGTACGGGCCAGGCATGGTCAACGGCACGCGCCCAGGGTCGCCGGAGAGGTGGGTGTATCCGCCGATCGCGAGCAGCGTGCCGGCGGTGGCCTCGTCGTCGCGATAGGGCCCGGTGCGGCCAAACGGCGTGATGGCGACACGCGATCGCGTGCGCCCGCCTCCGAGCGTGTCGAAGTCGATCGCGTCGAGATCGCGCGGACGCAGGTCCGCGACGATGACGTCGGCATCCTGCGCCAGACGGATCAGCGCAGCGCGTCCATCGGGTGTGGTGCGGTCGATACGGACGCGCGTCTTGCCCCCGTGCAACGCGATCTCCGCAGCGCGGGTCACGGGGGCGCGCAGGGGCGAGACGACCCGAATGACTTCGGCGCCCCACCGCACGAACCACTTACCGGCCCAGGCAGCAGCCTGATCGGTGTCGCTGATCTCCAGTACGCGCACGGGGACCCCTCCTCCAGCGCGCTCGGACCCGTGGCGGTCACGCCGCCGGCGCGACTATAGCCGCGATGCCAAAACCGAGAACATCGCGTGCGTTATCGGGGTCCGAGATTTGGGCGTCGGTGCATGATCACCAAGTGCACTCGCGGCACGATTGTCCCGTTGACAGACGTTTGCCGTTCTGCCACCGTCCCGCCAACCTGAGCGCGCGCTCGAGGGTGCGCGCCGGTATTGCCGGAGGGGCAGGCATCATCATGGAGACTCGTGCGTACTGGACGAGACGCGTCGGACGACGTTCGGCACTGCGCGGCGCCGGGATCGGGATCGCCGGCCTGACCGGCGCGGCGCTCCTCGGCTGCGGGAACAAGAATGAGGGCGTGCCAGCCGTCTCCACGCAGACCGCACCAGTTGACCTCAAGGGTGCGGGCGCGAAGGCCGAAGAGAAGGGGATCCTCACCAAGCGCGCCGACACGACGGGCCAGGCGAAGGCCGGCGGCATCCTGCCGTCCAGCCGGACGTCCGACGTGGACTCGATGGATCCGCTCGCCGCCACCTCCTTCACCGCGAACGCGATCTCCCGCTACGTGTACCCCCAGCTGATGGAGTTCAAACCCGGCATCATTGACCCCGCGAGCGGCGAGGTGCAGGGTCAACTCGTCGAAAAGGCAGAGTTCGCGGAGCCGACGCGCCTCGTGCTGACGCTGCGCAAGGATGCGAAGTGGGACCCACGCCCACCGACCAGTAGCCGCCCGCTGACCGCAGAGGACGTCGTGTTCTCATGGAAGAAGTTCGCGGCGAAGTCGGTGTCCCGCGCAAGCCTCTCGAACACCGCTAGCCCAGCGGCACCGATCACCGACATCTCAGCGACCGACGCGAACACCGTCGTGGTGAAAACGGCGTTCCCCTACGGCCCCCTCACCCTGGCGCTGGCCTACACGCGGTGGCTGCAGATCATGCCCAAGGAGTCGGACGGAGGGTACGACCCGCGGAAGGACATGCGCGGCGCGGGCCCGTTCATGCTCTCCAAGTACGAGCCGAGCGTCCGCTTCGAGTTCCGCAAGAACCCGAACTACTGGAAGCAGGGACGCCCGTTCATCGACGGGATCGACGCACCGATCGTCTCGGAGTACGCGCAGCGACTCGCTCAGTTCCGCGCAGGCAAGATCTACGGCGGCGTGGTCAGTCAGGAAGACACCGTCAGCGTGAAGAAGGAGCTGCCCCAACTCGAGGCTTACCAGGGCGAGTTCGGCACGGCGACCTACAAACTGTTCTTCGGGCTGCGCCCGAACTCACCGTTCCGCGACCCACGGGTGCGCCAGGCGACCTCGATGTTGATCGACCGCGACCTGATCGTGGAGACGTTCCACAACACGAAGACGTTCAAGGACGCTGGCTGGCCGGTGGACACGCGCTGGAACAGCGTCGGCATCGCCTGTGGTTACGAGGCGTATTGGCTCGACCCGAAGGGGAAGGGCCTGGGCGATGGCGCAAAGTTCTTCCAGTACAACGTGGCCGAGGCGAAGAAGCTGATGGACGCGGCGGGTATCAAGGCACCCATCGAGACCAACATGACGTACATCTCCACAGCGCAGTACGGGACGACGTTCCCCCGTGTGGGCGAGGCGTACCGCGGCATGCTGGACGCTAGTGGGCTGTTCAAGTTGAAGACCGTCAACGCCGACTACCAGACGGAATACCTGCCCAAGTTCTACTTCGGCAAGGGCGACTTCGACGGGATCGCGTGGGCCGCGACGACGACGTTCCCGCACCCGGTGCAGCACCTGCTGGACTACTACCACTCGAAGGGTTCGCGCCAGAAGGTCGCGTTCCAGGGCGACGTGAAGTCGATCGAGGGGCAGCAAGCGTGCGACGACCTGATCGACAAGGCCGCGCGGTCACTGGACTTCAAGGAGACCGTGAGCTTCATCCAGCAGTGGCAGCGTGAGCAGGCCATCCGGATGCCGATGATCCCGAGCCCCTGGCCGAGCGGTGCCCCCGCGTTCACCCTGCAGTGGCCCTACGTGAAGAACTACGCGACCTACCGCGACTACCTGGAGCAGGCCGAGCAGACGGCCGTGCCGAACTGGTGGATCGACCAGTCACAGATGAAGGGATAACCGCGGGCCAGCGCGACTCGGAACGGAGACGAGATGGCTCGCTATGTCATCCGACGTTCGGTGTACGGCCTCGTCACCGTGTGGCTGGTCACGGTCATCGTGTTCACGATGCTGCGCGTCCTCGTGCCGCTGTTCTACGGCGACGTCGTCGACATCATGGTCGGCGAATTGGCCCGGAACGACTCGAACCTGCAGCAGCAACTCCGCGACGAGTACGGATTGTCCGACTCCGTTCCAATCCAGTACGTGAAGTGGGTGGGGAACCTCGTCCGCGGTGACCTCGGCGAGTCGCTGTATACGGGGCGCTCGATCACGCACGAGATGAGCCGCCGGCTCCCGGTCTCGCTTGAACTCGGCATCATCGGGCTCGCCTCGGCTGCGTTGCTCGCGATCCCGATGGGCGCGGTGGCCGCACTTATGCAGGACAAGTGGCCGGATTACGTCCTGCGGGTGTACGCGATCGGATCGAACTCCGTGCCCGGGTTCTGGGTGGCGATCCTCGTCATCACGTTTGGATCGTTGTGGTTCCGGTGGGCACCACCGCTGAGCTTCGCGTATCTGACGCAGGACCCGATCAAGCACGTCAAGATCATGTTGCTGCCAGCCCTGCTGATCGGGCTCACGCCCTCGGGGGGGCTCCTCCGCATCATGCGCACGCAGATGCTGGAAGTCCTGCGCCAGGACTACATCCGCACCGCACGGGCGAAAGGACTCACGGAGCGCGCCGTGGTGTTCCGGCATGCGATGCGCAACTCGCTGATCCCGGTGGTCACGATCATCGGCCTGAGCGTGCCGGGGATCATCGCCGGGACCGCGCTGTTCGAGTCGATCTTCGTGCTTCCGGGCATGGGCCAGTACCTCGTCCAGTCGGTCGGGCGCCTCGACTACCCCGTGATCCAGGGGACGAACCTGATCTTCGCCATCCTGATCACGTCGGCGAACCTCGCGGTCGACATCTCCTACACGTTCCTCGACCCACGGATCCGGTACCGATGACCGCCGCAGGCTTCCCCATTCCCGCCGAAGTCGTGGCGGTGCCGTCGACGAACGCTGCGGTCGCGGTGGTTCGGGCGGTCGGGCACTTCGCGCGCCGGAAGCCCCTCGGGTTCATTGGCGGGTTGCTGGTGGCCGGGCTGGTGTTCACAGCGCTGTTTGCGCCACTGCTCGCGCCGTACGACCCGAACGCCATCGACCTCCGCCACCGCCTCGAGGCCCCAAGCGCGAGCCACTGGCTCGGCACCGATGGCGCCGGGCACGACGTGCTGTCGCGGCTGATCTACGGCACGCGGATCTCGATGACCGTGGGCTTCGGTTCGGTGCTCATCTCGACGATCGGCGCGACGGCGATCGGGCTGATCGCAGCCTACATCGGAGGGTGGGTGGACACGGCCGTGCAGCAGGTGGTGAGCGCCTGGATCGCCATGCCGGACCTGATCGTCCTGATCACCTTCCTCGGCATCGTGCGACGCATCCCGGACGCCAACCTCACACTGGCGCTGCTGCTCGCGCTCGCGTTCCTGCGGACGGCGGGGACGAGCCGCCTCGTGCGGTCCGTGGTGCTGGAGATCCGCGCCCGTCCGTTCGTGGAAGCGGCCGAGGCCTCGGGGGCGGGGACGCCACGGATGATGCTGGCACACGTGTTGCCGAACATCTTCCCGATCCTGCTCGTCAGCGCGACGGTCGCGTTGCCGGGGACGATCCTGGCCGAGGCGTCGTTGTCCTTCCTCGGATTCGGACCGGCGGGCACGTCCTCGTGGGGACAGATGCTCAGTGTGGAGGGACGAGAGTTCTTCACGAAGCAGTGGGGGCTCGCGGTCTATCCGGGCCTTTGCATCGCGGGTGCGGTCTTCGGGTTCAACATGTTCGGCGATGCCCTGCGGGACGTGCTGGACCCACGGCTCCGAGGCAGCCGGTAGCGCCCGTGAGCGGCGGCCTGACAGGTGTACCATCCCGCGCGCCATCTTCATGGGCAGTGACGAGGTGAGAGATGTCCTGGGTGAAGGTCAACGGCATCGACATGCACTACGTGGAGGCGGGCTCCGGCCAGCCGCTGGTGTTCCTGCACGGGAACTCCTCCTGTGGCGAAGCGTGGTTCCAGCAGTTCGACGCGTTCAAGGCCCGCTTCCGCTGCATCGCGTACGACAGCGTGAACCACGGACACTCCGCAAACTCGCCGCGCGACGAAGACGAACCGGACCGCGTCGATGAGTTGGAGGGGTTCCTGGCGGCGCTGGGGATCCAGGGCCCGATCCTCGCGGGGAACTCCATGGGCGGTAACACCGCGCTGCGATGGGCGACCCGTCACCCCGGCGATGCCCTCGCCTTGATCATCTCGGGCGCGGGCGTGCGCCCCGCCGCCGAGTCGATGCCGGCCACACCGAAGCCGATGGACGTGGAGCGGCTGTACATCCCGTTCGGTCAGTCGTTCACACCGCAGTTCGAGGCAGAGCAGCCGGACATGCACGCGCGCTACTACCGCATCCGCTCGACCGCGACACGCATCGAGGCGCTGCGACACCCGCGGAAGCCAAGCGCGCAGACCGTCGCCGAGCGTGGAGGGATGATCGACGCGGTGAAGAACATCACCTCCCCGATCCAGATCATCACCGGCGACCTGGACACTGCCCTCGATGGCGCGCAGGGGCTGCGGGACGCGCGGCCGGACGCGCGCTACGCGCAGATGGCAGGCGCGCCGCACAACGCGTACTGGGAGATGGCGAAGGAGTGGAACGCCGTCGCCTCGGCCTTCCTCGACTCTGTGATGGCAGCGACCGCGACCCGGTAAGGCGGTCAGAGCAAGGCGGCTCACCCGATTGGGGCCCGGCACGGAGGGGTGCCGGGCCTCTCTGTTTCCGTGGCTGATATCGTCGATGCGGGAGAGTGCATGCCGGACTATCGCTTCGTCACCGAGTGGGACTTCGATGCGCCCGTGGAGCGGGTGTTCGAGGCGATCAGCGACTCCCTCCGCTGGCCAGAGTGGTGGCGCGGGATCAAGGCAGTGCGCGAACTGTCCGATCATGAACCGCAGGGCGTGGGCAATCGGCGGCGGTACACCTTTCGGAGCTTCCTGCCATACGACCTCGTCTTTGACATGGAGGTCACGCGGTTCGAGCGGCCGTTCGCGTTGTCCGGGCGCGCCTCAGGCGAGCTCGAGGGCGAGGGACGGTGGTTACTCACCTCGACGCCGTCCGGGACGCAGGTGCGGTACGAGTGGGACGTACGGACGACGCGATGGTGGATGAACCTCCTCGCGCCGATCGCGCGGCCCGCGTTCTCCTGGAACCACGGCATCGTGATGCGGTGGGGTGAAGAAGGTCTGCGCCGGCGACTGGCAGCCGGATAGAAGTCGAGGACTGCGATGAGCGTGCTGTTCACCCCGATCCGCCTGCGCGAACTGGAGATGCGGAACCGCATTTGGGTTTCTCCGATGTGCGAGTACTCATGCGAACAGCAGGATGGTCTCGCGAATGAGTGGCACCTAGTCCACCTAGGCTCGCGCGCGGTCGGAGGCGCCGGCCTCGTCATGACCGAGGCGGCGGCCGTAACACCCGAGGGCCGCATCAGTCCGTGGGACCTCGGCATCTGGTCGGACGCGCATGCAGACGCGCTGCTGCCTTCTACACGGTTCATTGAGGCACAGGGCGCGGCACCGGCGATCCAGTTGGCGCATGCCGGGCGGAAGGCCTCCACGAACCGGCCGTGGGCAGGCGGGAAGCCCGTCGGTGCGCCCGAAGGTGGCTGGGAGCCCTGGGGGCCTAGCGCGCTTCCCTACGCTCCAGGCTACCCGGAGCCACACGCATACAGCACAGCCGAGGTGCGTGGTGTCATCGATGCCTTCGCCGCGGCAGCGGCACGGTCGGCTCGCGCAGGGTTCAAGGCCGTCGAGATCCACGCGGCGCACGGCTACCTGATCCATCAGTTCCTCTCACCGTTCTCCAACCAGCGCACGGATGAGTTCGGGGGCGACTACGACGGCCGCACACGCCTCGCCATCGAGGTGGCACGCGCCGTGCGCGAGTCGTTCCCGCGCGAATTTCCCGTCCTCGTCCGCATCTCTGCGAGCGAGTACGTCGAGGGCGGCTGGGACCTCGATGACTCGGTGGAACTGGCCTGCCGACTGAAGGGCGTGGGGGTCGACCTGATCGACTGCTCGTCGGGAGGGAACCTCCCTCACCAGCAGCTGCGCGTGTACCCCGGCTACCAGGTGCCATTCGCGCGGTCGATCAAAGAACGGGCAGGCATCACGACGGGCGCGGTGGGCCTCATCACGGCCGCCGAGCAGGCGGAAGCGATCGTCGCGGGTGGCGAGGCGGACGTGGTGCTGATGGGCCGCGAGCTCCTCCGTGACCCGTACTGGCCACTGCACGCCGCACGCGAACTACGTGCCGAGGTCGAATGGCCGAAGCAGTACCTGCGCGCGAAGTTGTCCTGATGCCCGCTGCGGACCTGGCCTCGCGCCTCGCCGCGATCGAGGCCTCCGCGTCAACGGTGCGCTCGCACATCGAGAACGCGGAGACGGAGGCGCGCTGGCCCGCGCCCGTCCTCGAACTGCTGCTAGAGCAGCGGCTGTTCCGGCTGTGGCTGCCGAGAAACGCTGGGGGCGACGAACTCGACCTGATGGACTCCCTGACGCTGATGGAAGCGGCCTCACGCGTCGACGGTTCCTACGGGTGGACCGTGATGATCGGGTCCGGCGGCGGCCTCTTCGGCGCGATCATCGAGGCCCCCACCGCACGCGAGATGCTCAGCCCGCGCGAGGCCGTCATTGCCGGCTCAGGGGCGCCGCGAGGGCGCGCGGACATCGTCGAAGGCGGCTACCGGGCCAGCGGCCGCTGGCGCTACGCGAGCGGGGCAGCGCATGCCACGTGGTTCACCGCGAACTGTGTGCTGCATCGCGATGGCGCACCGGTCCTCGATGCGGCGGGCGCTCCCGTCATCCGGGCGATGTCGTTCCCGCCCGCCGACGTGACGATCCACCGCACGTGGGATGTCAGCGGCATGCGCGCGACCGGCAGCGAGGACTTCTCGGTCCAGGACGCCTTCGTCCCCGCGCGCCGCACGTTCTCGGTCTCTGGCGACGCACACCACGAGGCCGGACCGCTCTACCGATTCCCGTTCGCCTCCATCACGCAGGCGGGCGTCGCAGCCGTCGCGCTTGGCATCGCCGCACACGCCGTCGAGGCCTACGCGGCGCTCGGACGGAGCGCGGACGCGACGGTGCATGCCCGGTTCGGCGAGGCCGTCGCCGGCCTGGTCCTCGCGAGGGCGGGGTGGTGGGAGGTCACACGGGACGCGTGGGGCATCGTCGATGGTGGCAACGACCTCGACGCGGTCGGGCAGGCACGCGTCATCCTGGCGTGCACGCACGCAGCACGAGAGGCGGCGGCCGTCGTCGATGTGCTGCACGACATCGGCGGGATGGCGGCCATGAGCGACAGCGGCGCGCTCGGACGGTGCTGGCGCGATGTGCACGCCGTGACGCAGCACGCCAGCCTGAGTCCGGCCAACTACGCCGCCGCGGGCGCCACCCTCCTCGAGGCGATGGTGAACACAGAGACGCCCCGCTGAGCGGGGCGTCTCCTCGATGTCTCGCGACACTCGCTAGCCGAGGAGCTCGGCCGCCTTCAGGTTGTTCTCACGCAGAACGTCAGCGGCGTAGGTGATCTTGCCGGTGTTCGTCGCCTGGTCGCCGTGGACGAGGTAGAGACAGGCCTCTGCCATGTGCTCGATGGGCGTCTCGCGGTCCTTCGTGGCCTCGGACACCAGCTTGTGGTGCACCGTGCCGGGCGTGGCCACGAGGCCCGGGGAGATCACGTTGACGGCGACGCCGCTCCGGTAGACCTCGGACGCGAGGCCCGTGGTGAACCGCTCAAGGGCGGCAGATCGGAAGAGC
>SCVR01000234.1 GCA_004296805.1 Dehalococcoidia bacterium | reverse complement strand
GGCCCGTCCCGCCCGGGTAGTTGTGGTAGAAGAGCCCGCCGACGAGTTCCCCCGCGGCGTAGAGGCCCGGGATCGGTCGGTCCTCGGTGTCGAGGACCTGCGCGCTCTTCGCCTCGATGCGCAGCCCGCCGAAGGTGAACGTGATCCCGCATGTCACCGCGTACCCCACGTAAGGGGGCGAATCCAGCGGTAACGCCCAGTTCGACTTGGGCGGGTCGATCCCGACCGTCCCCAGTCCATCCAGGCGGGACGGGTCGTACGTACCCTCACGCGTCGCCGCGTTGTACTCCTCGATCGTCCGCACGAATGTGCCGACATCGATGCCGAGGTCGGCTGCGAGTTCGGGGAGGGTCATGGCCTCCGCCTTCGTGACCTCCTTGATGCGATACTCGTCGCGCAACCGGGCGACGGTCTGCTGGTCGAAGATCTGGAACGCCACGCTGTGTGGCTGCTTCAAGATCTCGCGCCCGTACTTCGCGTACGTGTAGTTGCGCAGGTCGGCACCCTCGTCCACGAAGCGCTCACCCCGTGCGTTGACGATGAGCCCCAGCGGGTACGAGTGCTTCTGGTACAGGTCGCCGATGCGGCGGTTACCCGTCGGTGGGGCGTTCAGATCCCACGCGACCGCGTGGGCCGATGACCAGTGCCCGTAGGACTGCGCCCCGATGTCGAGCGCCGCCTTGATCGCGTCGCCCGTGTTGTGGCGGGTGCCGCGCACCTTCGCCATCTCCCAGCCGGGCCCGAGGTAGCGCGTGCGCATCTCCACGTTCGCCTCGAAGCCGCCGGCCGCGAGGACGACCGCGCCTGCCTCGATGGTTTCGTGGCCCTCCACAGTCTTCACGCGTACGCCCGTGACACGTCCCGTGTTGTCCATTACCAGCCCGTGCGCCTTCGCGCCGTACCGGACCTTTATCCCCTTGCGCTCCATCGAGGCGAACAGGCCTTCTGAGAGCCCCGCGCCGCCGCCGACGGCTTCGGTGATCATTCCGCCCCAGAAGCGGAGCTTCCCGTCCACCTCGTACGCCTGGCGGCCGTACATCAGCACCCAGCGCATCCCGCCGTACTCACGCATCCACTGCGCGGTGGGGTAGGCGTTCTCGATGAGGTGGTCGACCAGCGTCGGGTCGGCGTGGCCCTCGGTCACCCGATAGAGGTCATCTCGCATCGCCGAGGCCGGGTATGACCCGACATCGATGCGGTCGACCTCGCTGTCGCTCAGGTCAGGGATCAGTCCGCGGATGTCGGCGAGACCGTTGTAGGGGAAGCGAAAACCGCCGCCGGTGAAGAACGTGTTGCCGCCGCGTTCGCCCTCGTCCGCCTTTTCGAGGACCAGCACGTCCGCTCCGGCCTCGCGCGCCGCCAGCGCCGCGCAGATCGCCGCGTTCCCGGCACCCACCACAATCACATCCGGCACGTCGCCTCCCCGCTCCTGCAACCGATCTCCGGGCATTGGAGCCTACGAGGCCACGCAGGGCAAGCGCGGGCGGCCGACCGTCGTGGCGACCTCGGGGTGTGGGCACGAGATGGCTGAGCCCGGGCTAGCTCCCGTGTACTCGGCGGGCCGTTCTCCAGGAGCGCGGCACGCGACTCGAGCTCCGTCACTCGTCGCCGTCCCGTCGCGGCCAGGTGGATGATCTCGTTGGCTGTGTGGTCTCATCGCGCGTGTGCGAGGCACTCCCAGACCTGCTTCGGCTTCTCGTACCGATCAATCTGGACGTGTTGCAGCACCTCGATCGTGAACGTCGAGGCGGCCGCACGCACCATCGGCTCGTCGAAGAAGCGCTTCAGATCGCTGTAGGGGCTCTCGTCATTGGCGCGTAGCCCTGGTTCGACCTCGATCCCCTCGAGGGCACCAAAGTTCACGTCGTCCGTGGCGTTGACGCGGAACAGGAATGGCGCGCCTGCCTCGAGCACACGGTTCATCTCCGCGAACGCTGCCAGCGTCACCTCCCAACGCATGTAATGAAGCGACAGCGAGGCGATCGCGCCCGAGAACACACCATCGCGGAATGGCAGTGGATGGCGGTGGTCCACGCGCAGCAGCGCCGCCGCCCCCAACCGCCCGCGTGCCATCGCCAGTTGCCGGGGCATCGAGTCCGTCGAGACCACCTGGAACCCACGTTCTCGCAGGACGGCACTGTCCTCGCCGGGCCCGCAGCCGAGGTCGAGCAGCCACCCCGATCGCGGGAAGCGGTCGAGGTAGGGCGCGAGCCAGTGGTCGGTTAGCGGCACGGATGCGCTCCCACGCAGTTGAGATACGCCGGATCATAGGAGTCTCGGTTGCCTCGACGTGTACGCTCGATCCATGAGCAACATCGGGGTCGACTGATGGCGATGCGCGGTGGCGGTGGCGGCGGGGGAGGCGGGGGCCGTCGCCTCCCGAACGCTCGCCCCGAGGGCGACCGCTCCGCGCTGCTCCGTCGCACCGCGGGCATGTTCCGCCCCTATGCCTGGGCGATGACTGGCCTCGTGCTCCTCCTCCTCACCACCACCGCACTCGACCTCGTTGGGGTGCGCTTGCTCGGCCGGATGGTCGACCGTATGGCCGCACACGCCAGCCTGAGCAGTCTCAACTGGTTGTTCGCCCTCTACCTCGCAGCCGTCGTCGGCTCATCGCTGCTCGGTGTCGTGCAGTCCTTCGTCAACCAGGCGATCGGGCAGGGCGTCATGCACCGTCTCCGTTCGAGGCTGCATGACCACCTCCTGCGTCTCTCCGTCCGCTTCTACACCGCCACCCGCACCGGCGAGATACTCTCCCGCCTTTCCACCGACGTGAATGCAGTGCAGCAGGCCGTCACCGGTACCTTCACTGACTTCCTCGGCAACCTGTTCACCCTCGTCATCGCCTTCGGGATGATGTTCTCGCTCAACTGGCGTTTGGCCCTCGCGACCCTCCTGGTGCTCCCGTTCTGGGTCTACCCCACGCTCCGCGTCGGCCGCCACATGCGCACGCTCATGACCGAGTGGCACGAAGAGTCAGCGAGGATGTCCAGCCAGCTCGAGGAGACGCTCTCCGTCTCCGGCGCCATGCTGACCAAGACATTCGGCCGGCAGGCCTTCGAGGCTGAGCGTTTCGGCCAGTCCAACGACGCGCTTCGCTCCCTCTCGATCCGCCGCATGATGGCGGGCCGCTGGTTCAACATGGGGACGTCGCTCTTTGGTGCGCTCATCCCCGGCGCCATCTACTGGTGGGGCGGCCGGGCAGTCGTCGGCGACGAACTCTCCGTCGGCACTGTCGTCACCTTCGCGATGCTCGCCACCCGCGTCTTCGGCCCGTTCGCCGGCATCGCACGCCTCAACACCACGCTGCTCTCCTCGCTGGCCGTCGTCGAGCGCATCTTCGAGTACCTCGACCTCCCCGTGGAGGTGGCCGAGCGGCCGGATGCCGTCCACCTCACCCACCCTCGCGGTGCGGTGACCTTCGAGGGCGTCCGCTTCGCTTACCGTGAGCCAGCCGCGGCCCTCGACAACGTCACCTTCGAGATCCCGGCGGGCCGCATGGTCGCCCTCGTCGGCCCCTCGGGTGCGGGCAAGACCACCGTCACCTACCTCCTCCAGCGTTACTACGACCCCACCGAGGGCCGCATCACCCTGGATGGCTACGACCTGCGCGACCTCACCCTCGACTCCATCAGCGACACCATCGGCACGGTCATGCAGGAGACCTACCTCTTCCACACGTCGCTCATGGACAACATCCGTTACGGCCGTCTCACCGCGACCGACCAGGAGTGCCACGCCGCAGCCGAGGCTGCAGGCCTCGGCGCGCTCGTCGCGCGGCTACCGGAGGGCCTGGAGACGAAGGTTGGCGAGCGCGGCTATCGCCTGAGCGGCGGCGAGAAGCAACGCGTCGCCATCGCCCGCGCCATCCTGAAGGACCCGCCGATCCTCATCCTCGATGAGGCCACGTCGTCCCTCGACTCTCGCCTGGAGCGTGAGATCCGCGAGGCGACCGCGATGCTCGCCCGGGGCCGCACCACCATTGTGATCGCCCACCGGCTCTCCACGGTGGTCGCCGCCGACGAGATCCTGGTCTTCGACCACGGCCGTATCGTCGAGCGCGGCCGTCACGATGAACTCCTCGCCCGCGGCGGCCTCTACGCCTCGCTCTACCGCGAGCAATTCGCGGATACCAGCGCCGAGGCCGGAGCGGCTGCTGGAGTCGCGGGGGACGGCTAGCCGGGGGGCTGCACATCACGGTCTTGTCCATGCGCGCGATACTGCGGACGTGGTGGGGGGCAGAGCGATGGACGACCTGATCGATGACCTCGTCGCGGAACAGGACGACCTCGACGCCGCGATCTGCGAAACGCCCGCCACGCTCTGGCTGGCGCCCTCACCCGCCGAGGGCTGGTTGATGCGTGACTGCATCGCCCACCTTGCGGATCTCGACGAGACCGCCGCGATCATCGCCGAGACCGGCGAGTATCCGAAACGAGAGCGTCGCGCGGGCGAAGGTGCCCTCGCGGCCGGTCAGGTCGATGCGCGCGCCCTCACCATCCCCGAGTTGCTCGCCTGGTGGCGGGCGTCGAGGGCGCGCCTCGCCGCTGCGCTGCGAAAGACGGACCCGAAGGCCCGACTGCCGTGGGCAGGCATGGCGATGGGTGCCCGCTCCTTCGCCACGGCGCGGCTGATGGAGGCGTGGTCGCACGGCCTCGATGCTCGCGACGCCGCCGGCGTCCCGCATCACGACACCGATCGCCTCCGCCACATCGCCCACCTCGGCTACAGCACGCGCGACTTCGCCTACCGCGCCCGCGGGATGGAGCCGAACACCGCGCCCCTCTACGTCGAGGTGATTGCACCCTCAGGCGCCGTGTGGACATGGGGGCTACCCGAGGCCGCGGACCGGATCACCGGCACCGCCAGCGACTTTTGCCGAGTCGTAACGCAGCGCATTCACTACAGCGACACCGCGCTTGTCGCCACCGGCGACGCCGCGCGGGAGTTCCTCGTGATTGCGCAGGCCTTCGCTGGCCCGCCGGGCGCGGGCCGTCCGCCTCGTGGCGAGAGCGAGGGCTAACGCCAGTTAGGTCAGGGCGTCGGCGGCTGCGGCCTCGGCAATCTGGTCGTCCGACAGCCCGAGCAGATCCCGCAGAACCCACTCCGTGTGTTCGCCGATCACCGGCCCGGCACGATGCATCGGCTGGCGCTTCGCGGAGAAGCGCGTCGCCAGCCCGTCGTATGGCATCACGCCCATCACGCGATGTTCCAGAGGCACGAAGAACCTACGCTCGCGCAGTTGAGGGTCGGCGTGCAAGTCGGTCATCCGCTGCACCATCGAGGCCGGCACGCCCGCGTTCACCAGCCGCGCCTCGACCTCCGGCGCGGGCAGCGTGGCCGCCCACTCCGCCAGCCGTGCATCGATGTCGGCCGCGACCGCACGCCGGGCGTCCAGCGAATCGAATGCGACGCCGCCAAACACCTCGAGGCTCGGCACGGCAGCGAGGAGCGCGCGCCAATGTGCGGTCGTCTCAATGCTCACCGCTACAAACCGCTCGGTGCCCGCCGTGCGCACGATGGTGTTGGGGCACGCGATCGCGGAGTGCAGGCCGGCCAGCCCCATCGTGCGGCCGTTGACTGCCTCGTCGAGGATCGCCGGCGCCATGAACTGGATCGCCGCCTCCACCTGCGCGATGTCGATGTGCTGTCCGAGCCCGGTCGTGCGGCGTTCGAGGATCGCCGCGGCCAGCGTCGGGATCCCGAAGCGTGGCAGGATCACGTCGCTGTACGGCCCGAAGGGCCCGGTGGGCGGGCGGTCCGGCCACCCGGTCACCGCCTGGAACCCCGCGATCGCGGACCCCTGCGTACCGAACCCGCCGTACGAGGCGTGCGGGCCGGTCTGGCCCATGAGGCACGTGCTGAACATGATCAGGTCGGGCCGGTTCGCGCTCAGTGCTTCGTAGTCCAGCCCGAACCGCTTCATCGTCCCTGGGGTGAACGACTCCACCACCACGTCCGCCCAGTCCGCGAGCCGCCGCGCGATCGCACGTCCCTCAACGGTGCTGAGGTTCAACGCCAGGCCGAACTTCGAGGCGTTCATGTTCGACACCCACTGGCCGCGGTCGGGCGCCGGGATGTTGTCGAGGAATGGCGGCAGGTGCCGGAGCGTGTCGAGGCGCGTCGAGGACTCCACATGCACTACGGTCGCGCCGTGGTCCGCAAGCGCGCGCGCCGTCATCGGCCCCGCTGCGACCCATGAGAAGTCAGCCACCTTCAACCCCACGAACGCCTCGCCCAACCGCTCTGGCGACGCAGCCTCCAGCGCTCGGTCCGTCGAGGGCGCTGGCCAGGACGCCACCATCGTCTCGCCGCCCTCGCCAACGGCAGGCGCAGGTCGAGGCGGTACGAGCGGGGTGCGCGAGAGTTTCGCGAAGGCACCCGGGAAGGCGTGCCCGTCCACCTGTTCCCAGAACCCACGTGCCTTGAGTTGGAGGGCGTCGAGCAGGTCGCGCGTCGTGTTCACGGGGGCGAGCCGGATCCCCGTCTCAGCCGCCCAGCCCATGAGTTCGCGCTTCGTCCGGCGTTGGAGGTAGAGACCAAGCGCGTGGCCCACCGACTGCAGCAGTGCCTCCGGCACCGCGCCCGACATCGCGATCTGCTCCCACATCTCCCACTCGATCTGCCGCAGCCGCGGGTCGATGTCAGGCTCGTCGAGTACCGAAGGCATGACGGCACCGAGTTGCCAGATCTGGAACGCGGCGCTCAACCACCCGTCCGCGCAGGGAGCGAGCCGTCCCGCCCCGCTGCGCTGGCCCCCGAACACCGCCCGGTCCTCCCCGGTGCCCGGTGGGTTCGCGCCCGTTGCCGGCGGAAACCCGGTGGTGTCCATCAGCGTCCAGATCATCGCCGCCTGCATCGACGTATCAAGGTGCTGGCCCAGTCCTGAGGTCGCCCGCTCGTTCAGCGCGATCACGGTGTCCGCTGCCGCCGCCCCGCCCGCGTGGAACGCCGCCTGCGGGTACCCGATGGGGAATGGCACGCGGTCACGGTCACCCTGCAAAGACAGACGCCCGCCCGCGGCCTCGATCGTCAGTTCCGAGGCCGCCCACCCCGCCTTCGGCCCGTCCTGCCCGTACGGGGTGATCGAGGTCACGATCAGCCGAGGGTTCAACGCCCGGAGCGCGTCCGCGTCGATGCCCCGCGCCGCCATCCACCTCGGCTCCGCCGACTCCAGCAGCACGTCCGCGCGCCGCGCGAGGTCGCGGAGCCGCGCCCGCCCGCCCTCGCTCTCCAGGTCGAGCACCAGGCTGCTCATCCCCGCGCCAAGGGCCGCCCAGTACAGCGACTCGCCTTCACGCCCGTTGCGCTCGTCGAACGGTGGGATACGACGCAGCGGTGAGCCCTCAGGCGGTTCCACCTTCACCACGTCCGCTCCGAGGGCCGCGAGGATCCGCCCGGCCAGCGCACCGCGCTGGTCGGTCAGGTCGAGTACGCGCACACCGCGCAGCGCCCCCGCCGGCTCTCCGGTCATCGATGTCCCTTCGCGGCTGTCTCAGCGCTGAGGCAGTGTGCCA
>SCVR01000233.1 GCA_004296805.1 Dehalococcoidia bacterium | reverse complement strand
GGGACGGTGGACACCTGGTTGTTGTGGAGGCTCACCGGCGGCCGCGAGCACGCGACAGACGAGACGAATGCCAGCCGGACCATGCTGTGGAACATCCACGA
The DNA here is from genome assembly GCA_004296805.1 of Dehalococcoidia bacterium. Taxonomy (GTDB): domain Bacteria; phylum Chloroflexota; class Dehalococcoidia; order UBA2979; family UBA2979; genus SURF-43. The sequence goes on along the minus strand of SCVR01000233.1, from coordinate 11,010 downwards.
GCACGGCTGGGATGATGTGCTGCTACACGCCCTGGATATTCCGCGCGCGTTGCTGCCTGACGTACGCCGGTCGTCCGGAGACTTTGGTGAGACCGATGTGTCGTGGTTCGGCACGGCGCTACCGATCCGCGGAATCGCCGGCGACCAACAGGCCGCGCTCTTCGGGCAACGGTGCACGACTCCCGGCGCCGCGAAGAACACCTACGGGACCGGCTGTTTCTTGCTGATGCACACCGGAGACCGTGCGGTCTCGTCGCATCGAGGGCTACTGACCACGGTCGCTGCTCGCACGCCCGGGGCGCCTGCTGCTTACGCCCTGGAGGGCAGTGTGTTCTCGGGCGGCTCGACCGTGCAGTGGCTTCGCGACGGTTTGGGCATCATCACCACGGCAACGGAAGTCGAGGCGCTCGCTGCGTCGGTGCCGGATAGCGGTGGGGTGGTGCTCGTGCCTGCGTTCACCGGCCTCGGTGCCCCGTACTGGGACGAGTCCGCACGGGGGGCACTGCTCGGGGTCACGCGTGGCACCACGCGGGCGCATATCGCCCGAGCCGCGCTGGAGGCGATCGCGCACCAGAGCCGTGAGGTCATCGAGTGTCTCGCGGCAGACTCCGGCGCGCCCCTCACCGCGTTGCGCGTCGATGGTGGCGCGAGCCGGGATGACCTCTTGATGCAGATTCAGTCTGACGTGCTTGGGATTCCGGTGCACCGGCCATCGGAACTCGAAGTGACCGCGCTGGGCGCTGCAGGCCTCGCGGGGATATCCGTCGGGGTCTGGAGTGTCGACGACTTCGCCGCCCTCGACGCAGGCAGTGTCACAGTGTTCGAGCCTCGACTAGATGCCTCTGAGCGCGGGCAGCAGGCCGAACGCTGGGCGAGGGCGGTGCAACGGACGTTGCACTGGTAGCGCGTCCGCTGAGCCTCGGGGCGGTGCCCCCTCTCCTCACTAAGTCTCCGAGCGAGCTTGTAGGATTGCTCGGTCCGCGGTGCGATGCCGCTAAGGGAGGGCATAACGATGAGCGATCTGAGCAAGACCAACCTTGGGAAGTTCGAGCGCTACCTGGTCGAGGAGTTCTACGACGACTGGCGCGAGGGTGAGATCACCCGACGGACCTTCATCCGCAAGGTGGCATTTGTGACCGGCTCGATGGCCGCGACGACTGCCGCGATGCTGGCGCTGGGCTGTTCGAATGACGAGTTGCCGGCCAAGAACGAACCGATGCCGAAGCCGGCGACACCGGCACCGACCGAGCCGCCGAAGGCCACGGCCACACTCACCCCAACCGCAACGGTCGCACTGGTCCCGGTTCCCGGGGCCAAGAGCAAGATTTCAGTCCCGGACGGAGATCCGGCCGTGGTGGGGACGAACGTGAAGTTCCCGGCGGGTACGGCCCAGGCAGGCGGCTACCTCGCGAAGCCGGCAAAGCCAACGACGGGCATGCGGGCCATTCTCGTTTGTCACGAAAACCGCGGCCTGACCCCGCACATCCAGGATGTCGCTCGGCGCTTCGCGAAGGAGGGGTACATCGCGCTCGCGGTGGATCTGCTGACGCGTGAAGGGGGGACGCCGAGCCGCGATCCGGATCAGGTTCCGGGGCTCCTCACGAGCGCCGGCTCGGATCGCCATGTGGCGGACTTTGTAGCGGGCCTCAAGTACCTCCAGACGGTCGAGGGCGTGGATGGCAAGCGGATCGGTATGACGGGGTACTGCTTCGGTGGGGGGATCAGTTGGACCGCGGCTACTCAGATCCCTGAGCTGAAGGCGGTCGTGCCGTTCTACGGCCCCGCGCCGGACCTGGCAGCCGTGAAGAACATGAAGGCCGCGATGTTAGGGGTGTACGCCGAGAACGACACGCGCATCACCGGCTCGGCTGAGGGGCTTCGCACCGCGATGAACGCTGCCGGTGTGGTGAACCAGATCACCATCTACCCAGGCGTGGGCCACGCCTTCCATAACGACACCGGGAACGCCTACAACGAAGCGCAGGCCACGAAGGCATGGGCGGACACGCTCGCATGGTTTGGGAAGCACGTGTAGCCCGACCTTCACTAAGCCTTCACTCGGCGGGCCGCCGAGCGCCAGCGACGCGCCGGTATCGTTGGACGACCTTGGCGGCACCGACCGAGCGGTGGAGTCCTCGGATGGATGCGGGCGAAGCTCGCCCTGCCCGTCGACCCGAGAGGGCGACTGATGCCCCTTGTCCCACCACCGGCAGGCGGACACGCCGTCCGTCCCGTCGACGCGATCGCGGCTCGCTACCCCGCGCATCCTGCGTACTACGACCTCGTGCGCGTTCGACAGGATCAGCCCGACGCGGAGCGGCACCTCCGCGCGATCCTCGAAGCACATCCTGAACTCGTCGAGCGCATGGTGTCCGCGGGTCGCGGTGTCATGGTGGGCCGCGAGGACCTCGGCCACACGCTTTCCGAGGGCATTGAGCTACTTGGGTTCCGCGCCGTCCACTCGACGGCTGTGCTCACGGCTGTGGTGCGTTCGTTCGAGGGCGACACCCATCACCTGGATGCCATGTCGTTCTGGAGGCGCGCCGCGCTGACTGGCGCTACTGGCGGTGTTATCGGCGCGACCATCGGCGGTGGGATGGACGAACGGGCGGCAGTCGGCGGACTGATGGTGCATCTGGGATGGCTCGCGCTCGACATGGCGGGACCCGACTACCTCGAGCGGCTGGGGGAGATCTCCGGAGACGAGCCGCCAACCGAGACGGACGAGATGGATGCGTTCGGGTTCGTTGTCCGTGATCTGACGATGGCCGTCTTGAGGCGGTGGGGGACGCCAGAGGAGCTCGTTGAAGCGGCCGCCGACGCGTCTGCTGGCTTAGACACCTCGCCGCTGGCGGCCGTCATCCTCCGGGGGCTGGCGGCGGCCGACTCGATCCTGGCAGGGGAAGAGCCGGAGGACGAAGCGATGCACGTGCTCCGTGGACGCGGGGGATCGCCCGGAGCGCTCCTGACTCGGGTGGACGCGCTGCTCGCCGGCGTCATGCTGCAGTAGCGGTTCTGCCCGGTACTCTCTCCCGCATGAGACCTCGGAGGCGACGCGCGCGACGGGCAGCGGCATTCTTGCTCGGAGCCGGCGGCGACGCACTGCTCGGCGATCCGCCGAACGTGCTCCACCCGGTCCGCGCCGTCGGGCTCCTCGCTCGCTGGTACGAGGCTCGCTCCCGCCGCGCCACCCATCAGCGGATCGCGGGATTGGCTGGCGCTGTCGGTATCCCCATCGCATCCGGAGTGATCGCGACGGTGTTCGAGACCGCACGTCAGTCGCCCGGTGGGAGGGTCGTGGCGGCCGCAGCGACGCTCGCTCTTGCGAGCGCCCAGTCCACTCTGATGCGCCGTGCGCTGGAGGTAGCCGATGCGCTCGATGCAGGAGATCTAGATGATGCCCGCCGGCTGCTTGGCTACCACCTCGTCAGCCGAGAGACGGGTGACCTGAGCGCTGGCGAGGTTGCTGGGGCCACGATCGAGTCCGTCGCGGAGAACCTCGGGGACGGTGTCGCTGGCCCCTGGCTTGCGTTCGCGCTCGCCGGCTCAGGTGGGGCATGGGCGTATCGCGCGCTCAACACCCTCGACTCCCTCTGGGGATATCGCTCCGAGCGTTACGCCGAGTTCGGGTGGGCCGCGGCGCGCCTCGATGACCTGGCCAACCTCGTCCCGTCTCGGGCAGCGGCACTTGCGATCTGCGTGGGGGCCAGTGGTGAACGAGGTATTCGTTCTGCCTTCGATGCGTGGCGACGTGATCGAGGCCTGACGGACAGCCCGAACGCAGGCCAGCCGATGGCCGCGATGGCAGGGGCCCTTGGGGTGACGCTCACGAAGCGCGGGCACTACGCGCTTGGTGCCGGGTTTCGCGATGCAGGCGCGGGCGACATCCGCGCTGCCGTCGTGGTCGCACGACGCGCGTCGTTGGCGCTCGCTGTGCTGTGCCTCGCGGTGATCGCCGTGCGAGGTCGCTGATGGGCGGGGTCATCCACGGCGGCGCGCAGGACAGCGAATTAGCCGCGCTTGGGCTCACGGCCGCCGATGTGCTGGACCTGTCAGCGAACCTTCATCCAGCCGGGCCCGACCCGCGGGTGATCGAGGCTGCACGTCAGGCCGACCTCGATCGGTACCCGGACCCAGCAGCGCTCCCACTCCGCGCGGCGATTGCGCGCGCGCACGGCCTCGATCCGGAGTGTGTGCTGGCCACACCCGGCGGGACCGCGGGCATTCACCTGGTGGCGCGAGGGTTGCTGGACGCAGGAGCCGCCGGAAGCATCATCGTGCCGGCGTTTGGTGAGTACGTGGCGGCCATGGCGGGCGTCGGTGCCACGGTGACGGAAGTCCTGACCTCCCCGCCGCGTTTCAGGCTCGATGTGGATTCGCTGCCGCAGGCCGCGGTGACGTTCCTCTGCAACCCGGACAACCCCACCGGCCGTGATCTGTCGCGTGACGAAGTGCTCCGAGCGGTCGGGCTGACACGTGGCACTGTAGTGATCGACGCGGCCTATGAGCCGTTCGCTGATCGGCCGCCGTTTGCCAGTGAGATTGCTCGGTCGCATCCCAACGTGATTGCTGTCCACTCGATGACGAAGCTGCACGCGGTGCCAGGACTGCGGTTGGGATACATCGTCGCGACGCCGGAACGCATCGCTCAGTTGAGCCGGCTGCAGCACTCCTGGGCGATTGACGCGCCATCGATCGCGGCGGGGATCGAGGCTGCGGCTCAGTTCGAGGCCCGGCGCGCGATGCTCGTGGGGATGACGGCGACGCGGGAAGCCCTGCGGTCGCGTTGGCTCACGGCCGGGCTCGACGTAGCACCGGGGGCTGCGAACTTCCTGCTGGTGAAGGTGGGAGATGCCAGATCGGTGCGCCGTACGCTGCTGGCAGGGCGGATCGTCGTGCGCGATGCGTCGTCCTTCGGCTTGCCTGAGTGGATTCGCGTGGCCGTTCCGAGTCCGCAGCATCAGGAGCGGATCGGGGCGGCGGTGATTTCGGCGGCAGCTCGAGACGTCACCGGCTAGAGAACCTGCGCATAGCGCGCATACCTCCGCCTCTGATCCTGGGTGCCGAGTCAGTTTTCCTACCTGAATCTATCGAAGCATGCGCGGGCCGCGCGTATCTGACGTTGTGCCTCGCGGACACCACAAGGACGCTCGTCGCGCCGAACGGAGGGCGCGCGTGCAGGTTCGCGAGATTGCCGGGACGGGTGTACAGGTTTCGGAGGTCGGCTTCGGCGTGTGGACGCTTGCTGCCGGGTGGTGGGGCGACCACAGCGACGACGAGGCGGCGGCCATGCTGCACCGCGCGGTCGATCTGGGTGTCACGTTCATGGACACCGCCGACACCTATGGGCAGGGACGCGGCGAGACCCTGATGGCGCATGCCTTCCCCGGCAGTGCGCGCGACCGCATCACCATCGGCGCGAAGTTCGGGTACGACTGGCAGGCACGCGACGCCTCGGATGCGGGCCACCGCGAAGCGCCACATCGCTTCGACGTGCCGTTCCTGGAGGCATCGCTGGACGCCTCGCTCCGGCGACTCGGCACTGACCGGATCGACTTCTACCAGATGCACAACCCTCGGATGGCACAGCTGCTGGACGATGAAGTGTGGTCGTTCGTCGACCGGGCTGTCCGCGCCGGCAAGGTCCGTTCGGTGGGCGTTGCGCTGGGGCCGGCGATCGGATGGGAGGCGGAGGGTCTCTATGCGATCGAGTCCCTCCCCATCCACGGTGTCCAGATGATCTACAACGCACTCGAACTCGACCCGGGACGTGCCCTCATTGCGGCGGCCGAGCGCAAGTACAAGAGCCTGTTGGTCCGCGTGCCGCACTCCTCGGGGATGCTGGAGGGGCGCTACACCCTCGATACCGTCTTCCCGGAGCACGACCACCGGCGTCACCGCCCGCACTCGTGGCTGGTCGAGGGCATCCAGAAGATCGAGCAACTGCGGTTCCTTGAGCAAGAGAACGGCTGCACCCTCGGTCAGGCCGCGATCCAGTTCATCCTGCGGTCACCGTCTGTCGTCTCCGTACTCCCGAACATGTACGACGTCGCACAGCTCGAGGAGTTCGCTGCTGCCTCTAGCGCCACGCCGGTCACTGACGCGCAGGCCGCGACCATCGAGCGGTTGTTTGCGAGCAACTACGGACTGCCGGTGGAGGTGGCGCGATGACGACAGCCCCAGTGAAGCCCGGGTTGGACGAGCGTACGCGCGCGCTCCTCGATGTGATGCAGGAGGCGTTCCCGCTCGACGTGCGCCCGTACGCTGCGATGGGTGCGGGGCTCGGCATGGACGAGGCCGAGGTCCTCGAACGACTGGCCCAGGCACGGGCAGCGGGTGTGGTCCGTCAGATCTGCGCGATCTACGACACGAAGGCGCTGGGCTACTCCTCCGCGCTGGTGGCGATGAAGGTGGCGCCGGAGCGATTGGCGCAGGCTGCCCGTGTGATCAACGCCCACCCCGGTGTGTCCCACAACTACCGGCGCAACCACTCATTCAACCTTTGGTTCACGGTCGCGATGCCTCCCGGGCACGACCTGAGCGAGGTCATCCAGCGGTTGCACGTGCTTGCCCAAGCCGAATCGACACGGGAGATGCCGACGCTTCACCTGTTCAAGATCGGCGTCACGCTCGACATGACGGCGACGCGTGCCGTCGATGCCCGAGGCGAGCCGGAGTACACGCAGGAGCGCCGGAACCACGCCTTGGGCGCCGCCCTGACCGCCGAGGACATCGAGTTCATCCGCGCTACTCAGGGGGACTTCGAGGACATCGCCGAGCCATTCGGTCCAGTGGCCGAAGCCTTGGGTTGCGACGTGGAGACCGTGCTGATACGCGCGCGGAGCCTCTCTGAGCGAGGGTTCCTGCGGCGCTTCGCGGCGATCCTCAACCACCGCCAGGCGGGATTCCGCGCCAACGGCATGGCCGTATGGCAGGTGCCTCAGGAGCGCATCCCGGAGGTGGGGCGATTCATCGCTGGCTACCGGAACGTCTCCCACTGTTATGAGCGGCCGACCTACGAGGACTGGCCGTACTCAGTGTTCTCGATGATTCACCACCAGAAGGTCGCAGGCGTTGAGGAGACGGCGCAGGCGATCAGTCGGGAGATCGGGATCACGGACTACCAGGTCCTGTACTCGACCACCGAGTACAAGAAGATCCGGCTCCCGTATTTCATCGACGCCTATGACCACTGGGAGACGCTCTGCACCGCCGCGGCAGCCGAGGTGACGGCATGACGGCCACGCATCCATCTCCGCGCGGGCACGCGAGTGCCCACCCTGCGGGCGAGACGCCGCGTGCTCCTCGCGGCGTCCAGAGTGTGAAGTTCACGTTCTTCCGCATGCCGGGAGAGGCACGCCGCCTTCCGCAGGTGGAACGGGCAGCGCTCGCCGACAACCTCCTCGGACTCCTCGATGCCTCGGGCGAGTCGATGTTGACGCGCGCCTACACCGTGGCTGGCACGAGAGGCGATGTCGACGTGCTGCTGTGGCAGGTCCACGACGACCTGCGTGTGGTGATGGACTGGCACAGCGCTCTGCGGGCGTCTTCGGTCGGTGCGTGGTTGGAGACGCCGCACTCATACCTGTCGATGACGATGCGGTCGCTCTACACCAACCCGCGGCACGAGGGAGCCGCCTCGCGGGAGCGGCTGCGGACGGACGGCGGTACCGACGAGTTCCTCTTCGTCTATCCGATGGCGAAGACGCGAGCGTGGTACGCGCTCGCCGCGTCTGAGCGTCAGCGGATGATGGACGAGCACATCGCCGTGGGGCACAAGTACCACGACATCAAGATCAACACGACGTATTCCTACGGGTTGGACGATCAGGAGTTCGTAGTGGCCTTCGAGGGGAACGACCCCGGCTCGTTCCTCGCCCTGGTACGAGAACTTCGTGACTCAGAGGCATCGGCGTACACGCTCTTCGACACGCCGATGTTCACCTGCCGGCGGATCCCCCTGGGGGCGCTGCCGGGTGCGCTCGGACTGGGGTAGTCCGAGCGCTAGCGGGCGAGCGGAAGGGAGACCTCGATCCGGAGGCCTCCAGAGGCCGGACGCGTCGCGCTGACGCTGCCGCCGCGGCGCTCCGCCAGTGACCGCACGATCGCGAGGCCGAGGCCTGCGCCGTGTCCCGTGCCCGGCGTCCGCGCCTCGTCGAGCCGGGCGAATCGCTCGAACACCTTCGACTCTTGCCCATCCGGGATCCCGGGCCCGCGGTCTTCGACGGCCAGGATGGCGTGGCCGCTGCGCTCAGTCACCTCGACCCGCACGGGCGTGCCCTCCGGCGTGTGCGCAGCGACGTTTTCGAGGAGCGCGCGGACGATGCGACGGACTTCAGGGCCGGCCGCCGCACCTCGCACCGGCGCGAGGACGGTGGTGATCGTGTGCCCGCGCCGCTCAAGGAGCTCCCGCAGTTGATCGATGACGGCAGCGGCCTCTTCGGCCAATTGGCTCTCGGCGTGGCTTGGAGCGCCCTCCTCGGCGTGCGCGAGTTCAAGGAGGTCGTCGACCAGCGTGGACGCTTCCTGTGTGACGTCGCGGATTTCCTCCACACTCTCACGGTGGGCCGGAGGGAGGGACTCGCGCAGCAACAGGTCTGCGGACACACGGATCACCGCGAGCGGTGAGCGAAGCTCGTGCGAAGCGTCTGCGACGAAGGAGCGCTGGCGGTCATAGGCGTCCTCGAGTGGCTGGAGGGCGCGACCCGCGAACATGTATGCGCCCCCGAGAGAGAGGAGCCCACCGCCCACCGCGACCATTGCAAGCACCACGAAGATGGCCCGGATCTGACGGTCGTACTCGTCCAGATTGCGCGCCCCCACAATGGCCCCATCTGTGCGTCCGGCCGCGAGGGTGATCGGGCTCGCGTAGATCCGGAGGCGCACCCCGTCCTCCTGGATGGTTGCCCAGGAGGCCTGACCGGCGAGCGCCCTGGAAACCGCGTCGGACTTCGTGATGTCTTCGGCATCCACCCGCCGGGGGTTCAGGGCAAGCACACCATCGGAGCGGTAGACAAGGAGGAACACATCGCTGGTCGCGCCGAGGTCGGCTGTTTCGGTCTCGAATTCAGGGAACAGCAGGCGAGGGTCGAGCCGTTGCCGATCGGTGCGGGGTGTGGCGCTGCCTCTCGGTGTGATCGTCCCGGAGGGAGTCGCCGAAGAGGCCGCCGTGACGGATGCGTTCGCGTCCGGTGTCGCACTGGGGATCGAAGGTGGCGGGGGCGCGGTAGCCCCGGGTGTGGCGCTCGATCGTCCCGCGAACCCGGGGCCTCGACCTCCGGGCAGTTCCGCGGGGCGGGTGATCGGAGTGCGACGTGGGACTTCGAGCCATTGGGTCACGGCGCTCGAGATGCCATCTTCGAGTTCACGACGAAGCGTCCGAGTGACCGCGGTGTAGGTCACGATGGACAGCGAGAGCAGCAACGCCAAGAGGACGGCGCTGTACCAGAGGGTGAGGCGGAGTCGGGCCCGACGGATCACTAGGCGTCTCGGTCGAGGCGATACCCCACACCTCGCACCGTCGCGATGGCGACGGCGTCTCCTAACTTCCGTCGAAGATAGTGGACGTAGAGGTCAACGGCGTTCGGCTCGGGCTCGGCGTCAAACCCCCACACGGCGGACAGGATGGCCTGCCGCGTGAGTGCCTGCCCTGCGTGACGCATGAGGTGTTCCAGCAGTCGGTACTCGGTAGGGGACAGGTCCACCGCAACATTGTCGACGCGGGTCTCGTGGCGGCGGACATCGAGCGTGATGCGACCGGCACTCAGGACGTCGCCCTCCGCGCCTGCAGCACGTCGGCCGAGCGCACGGACCCGCGCGGTGAGTTCGTCGAAGGCGAACGGCTTGACGAGGTAATCGTCTCCGCCGAGGTCGAGGCCCTTCACGCGGTCCTCGAGCTGGCCACGAGCCGTCAGGAAGATGACCGGTGTGTCGAGACGGTCGGCCCGGAGGCGTCGGACGGCCTCGAAGCCATCCAAGCGAGGCATCATGACATCCATCACGATAAGGTCGGGCGGAGCCTCGCGCGCCAGGAAGAGGGCTTCTTCGCCATCGTGGGCGACCTGGACGTCGTGGCCTTCCGCAGTCAGCCCTCGCTCGACAAGGCGGGCAAGGCGGGTGTCGTCTTCGGCAACGAGGATTCGCATGGATCGAGCGTACGGCCGAATTCTGTGACCGCGCTGTGCGGGCCACAGGGAGTCGCCAGCGCCCTCACAGCCCTCTCCAAACGAAGTGCGAGACGGTATCGTTGCACTGAAAGAATCGGTGCACCGCTGGAGGCGCTCAGCGCCCGGCGGCCATCAGATTCAGCTCGCGGCAGATGCCGCGCAGGGGGCGGTTGTGCGGCGGACACTCGTCAATCTATCGGTGGCGGCAGCCTCGCTGGCTGTCTTGGCAGGATCCTGGCTGGGCGTCGCCCGGGTGGATGAGTCTCGCCGCGTCCGCGAGGCGGCGGACCGCGAGTCGACGGCTCTGGCCGAGGCGGTCCGCACTTCAGGAGGCGAGCCCGCCGCGGCGAGTCCACCGGCCCCTCCAACCGCGACTTCCACGGATCCGGCCCTAGGGGCCGCCACTCCGGCGGCGGCTCCTGCCAGCGGCCCTGTGGTGGCTCCCACGAGCTCCGGTGTCGCCGGCGTAACGACCAACACCTCGACACCCCGTCCTGCCACACCGCCAGCCTCTGGTTTGGTGCCGGCGCCGACGGTGGCCCCAACCCGCGTGCCGACCAGCGCGCCGACCGTCGCTCCGACATCCGCTCCTGCCACGGTCCCCGCGGTGACCGCAACTCCCCGCCGCATCGTCCGCCCCTCACGGGCCTCGTAAGGGCCTCGCAATGCTCGAGCGCACGTTCTGGGCGATGAACACGGAGTGGTGGCTCCGCACGTACGGCGCAACGGATTCCCTTCTCGATGAGGCCGAGGGGCTCGTCAGGGACGCCGAAGCGCGTCTTTCGCGCTTCCAGACCACCTCGGCGCTTTCGATGCTGAACCGAGATCGGTCCGCGACCGATCC